>CAZPUI010000002.1:0-44836 GCA_964589695.1 uncultured Solibacteraceae bacterium
TGGGCATGCCGCGGCGCTACTACATGCATCTCCCCCAGTACCACACGGGCCACGTGATCGTCACGGTAGGCAGCTGGCTCCTGGCCATCGGCCTCCTGGGTTACATCGGAACCCTGCTCTACGCCATCTTCAAGGGACCCAAGGCGGAGGCCAATCCCTGGGGAGGCATCACCCTGGAATGGACCATCCCCAGCCCTCCGCCCCTGGAGAACTTCGAGACCATCCCCACCGTGACCCATGGCGCCTACGAATTCGAAAAGGGGGAAGCCCATGTCTGAGCATGCCTCCCATGAGGAGCACCGTGACGATTTCGGCTCCAAGCTGGGGCTGTGGTTGTTCCTGGTGACGGAGATGCTCCTCTTCGGAGGTCTTTTCATCGCCTACAGCTACATGCGGGCCAAGTATCCAGCCGAGTTCCACCATGCGGGAATGGAGCTCAATGCCACCCTGGGCATCGTCAACACGGTGGTGCTGCTCACCAGCAGCCTGACGGTGGTGCTGGGGGTGGTGGCCATCCAGAAGGGCGATGTGAAACTCGCCAAACTGCTGGTCCTGGCCACCCTGCTCCTGGCGGGCACCTTCCTGGTCATCAAGGGCTTCGAGTGGACCGCCAAGATCCATCACGGTCTGTATCCCAGCTCCACCCATTTGGCCACCTTGCCCCCTGGCGAACAGGTCTTCTACGGGCTCTACTACGCCATGACCGGTCTCCACGGCCTGCATGTCCTGGTGGGCATGGGGCTGCTGGCCGTGATCCTCCTCTTCCTTGCCAAGGGGCGCATCACCCAGGACCGATTCACCCTCCTCGAGAATGGCGGCCTGTACTGGCATCTGGTGGACGTGATCTGGATCTTCCTCCTTCCCCTCTTCTACCTTGCGGCGTGAGGGACCATGAGCGAGCACACGACTTCCAAGCACGATCACCCCGGGTACGGGACCTTCATCGCAGTCTGGGGGATGCTCCTCCTTCTGACAGGCGCCCTTGTGGGCCTCAGCCACCTCAGTCAGGCAGCGGCCGTGTGGGGATTGCTGACCCTGACCCCCCTCAAGGCTGGGCTGGTGTTCTACTACTTTATGCACCTGAAGTACGAGGGTCCGCTCCTCAAGGGCGTGGTCTTCGTAACCCTCGGCACCCTGCTGATCTTCTTCACCCTCACCTTTGCCGACGTGGCCTTCCGGTAGGAGCTCAACGATGGATTGGCTGACTCAGGCTTCGACTTCGGCCCAGAAGTCCGATGCGGTCTTCTTCGCCGTGCTGGCCATTTCGGTGGTCATGCTCATCCTCATCACGGCAACCATGGTGTACTTCGTCTTCCGATACAGCCGGAAGCGACACCCCAAGGCTGCCCAGATCGAGGGCAACACCACCCTGGAAGTGGTCTGGACGGTGATTCCCCTGGCCGTATTCCTGGCGATCTTCTACTACGGTTGGACCAACTTCGACTACATGCGCAATGCACCCCGGGACGCCATGGTGGTGAAGGTCACGGGTCGGCAGTGGAGCTGGTCCTTCGAGTACCCCAACGGTAAGCAGACCACGGCGCTCTATGCCGCCCTGGGCAAACCCATGAAGCTGGAGGTGCGCTCCTCCGATGTCATCCACGGCTTCTACATCCCCGCCTTCCGCCTCAAGATCGACGCCCTTCCGGGTCGGGCCACCAGCACCTGGTTCGAACCCACCGTGGCGGGTGCCTACGATGTGCAGTGCACCGTCATCTGTGGGGTCCAGCATGCCGCCATGCTGGCCAAGGTGGTGGTGGTCCCCGAGGAGGAATTCAAGGCCTGGTTCTTTGGCGGAGAAGGTACTCCGGAGCCTGGCAAGGCCTTCCTCACCCATGGCCAGGGCGTGAAGCTGAGCGATACCCCCCAGGGCATCGAATTGTTGCGGGCCAAGGGCTGCCTGCTTTGCCACTCCACGGACGGTCGTCCCATGGTGGGGCCCACCTTCAAAGGTCTCTTTGGCCAGAAGGCCGAAGTGATCAGTCAGGGCTCCGTGCGCACGGTGGAAGTGGATGATGCCTACCTGCGCAAATCCATCCAGCAGCCCCAGGCGGATGTGGTGAAGGGTTACCCACCAGCCATGCCGCTCACCGTCGTGAACACCAAGGAACTCGACGACATGGTGGACACCCTCAAGAAGGTGAAATGAGTCAGCCTTCCCTGCTGTCTGACCTCGCCCAGCTCACCAAGGTTCGTATCTCCGCCGCCGCGTCCTTCACTGCAGCCGCTGGATACATTGCCTTTGCCCGCACGTTCCATGTGGAACTTCTCGTGGCCTGCCTGGGTACGGTCCTCATGGCCATGGGCTCCAGCACCCTCAACGAGTTCCAGGAACGGGAGCTGGATGCGCGCATGCCCCGCACCCGGAACCGCCCCCTACCGAGGGGTTCTTTCACACCGGGCGCAGCCCTTGCCCTGGGTCTGTCCCTGGGCTTCCTGGGCTTTGGGGTTCTGCTGCTGGCCCATGGCTGGGCGCCGGCCCTTCTGGGCGCCTTGGCCATGGCCTGGTACAACGGCCTCTACACCCCGCTCAAGCGCCGAACCCCCTTCGCCGTGGTTCCGGGCTCCCTCATTGGGGCCATTCCACCCGCCCTGGGGTGGACCGCAGCCGGAGGTCAGCTCCTGGATCCCGGCAACCTTGCCCTTTGTTTCATTTTCTTCATATGGCAGGTGCCCCATTTTTGGCTTCTGATGGGGTTGCACGAAGAGGGCTACGCCCAGGCGGGCTTTCCCACGCTCCATGGACGCTTCCGTCCCGACCAAGTGGCTCGCCTCATCTTCACCTGGATGGCCTTTACAGCCCTGGCTACCCCGCTCCTGCCAGCCTTCCGCACCCTTTCAGGGCTGCCTGCCATGGCCCTTCTTGGTGCCGTGAGCCTCTGGCTCCTGGCCAAAGGCCTGGGCCTGCTGCACAAGGAACTGGATGCCAAGCTGTGCCGTCGCACCTTCATGCAGATCAACGTTTTTGCCCTGGTGTTGATCCTGGCGGTGGTGTTGGATCCGTGGTTGAGGTAAGGATCTACCCCTCGACCAATTCACTGGGTTTCCATCTTGATCCAGGCCTTCCTACCCCAATGTTAGGTACGACAATGGATCAATACCCCAAGTACTGGGTTTTTCGTACCCGACGATGGCATCCTGTTGCTCCGGTTGGCTCAAGTCCAGATCCTCGGGTTCGATCCATTCCTGCCGCAGGGCATGGTAGACAACCCTGACGACGGGGTACAAAAGCCCAGCAGGGCTCTGGTCTGTTACCACCCCGAGACGACCACTCTCCAGCCGCACCAGCGATCCGGTGGGGTAAATGCCCACTGCCTGAATGAAGCTCTGCACCAATTCGGGGTCGAAGTGGTGCTCTCCCCATTCGAAAAGCTTCTGGAGGGCCAAGGCTGGTTCCATCCCCTGCTGGTAGCAGCGGGTCGAGGTCATGGCGTCGTAGACATCTGCAATGGCTGCCATGCGCCCCAGAACCGTGATTTGCGTGCCCTGGAGCCCGAAGGGGTACCCATGTCCACTGAAACGTTCGTGGTGCTGCCCGGCAATCTCGACCACGTCCTTGGGTAGGTCCGGAGTGGACCAAAGGATGTTCAAGCCCATTTGAACATGGGACTTCATCACCTCGAACTCGTCGTTCGTGAGCTTGGAGGCTTTGTTAAGGATGTGGTCGGGCACCTGCATCTTTCCGAGGTCGTGCACCATGCCCCCCATGCCAGCCAGCTGAATGGTGGGCGAGGCCATGTCCATGTGGCGGCAGAAGGCGACCAGCAGCGTGCAAACACTCACACTGTGCTGAAAGGTGTAGGAATCCGCCTGCTTAAGGCGATTCATGCACAGGAGGGCACCCGGGTTTCGCAGTATGGAATCGGTGATCTTCGCCACCACAGGTTCCATTCGGTCGGCCTGTATTTGACGCCCCATGCGCGCATCTTCAAGCATGGATTGCACCACCACAGAGGCCTCCTGCTGTACCGCCTTGGCTTCGGCCATTTCCTCCACCAAACGGCGGGGAACGGGTTCAGCCTGGCCCACAACCCTGCGGAGACGATCCGATACCTGCCTCTGGGCCTCCTCCTCCGTGGGGGCCTCGGCGTCGAGCCCCAAAGCCGTATCGATGTAGACCTCGACGAGACCGCTTTCCAAAATCTTTTGGAGATCCTCCTCCCGCCTCAACATGAACCGGTTTCGCCAGAAGGAATGGGCCATCCAGCCGCTGTTGAGGTCATGGATGAACATGCCCAGGCGCAGCGCGTTTTTATGGACCTTCTTGATCATATTAAATCGCCAGCTTGGACTTTCTCTGGATGGCTTTTCATGATGTTTTGCATCGCCTCAGGGTTGCGGGGTCGGGTCCAATTTCTGGATGGCAGTGTAGTCCGCCGAGGAGGCACCCTCCATAGGACCTATCGAACTTCCCAGAATCCCCCTTGATTGCAGGGATGGTTCGAAGCTATCCGCCGGATAGACTGAAATGAGCGAGGTCGCAGTGGGTCTTTTCAGCGGATTGATCGACAAGTTCAGGCAGGGTTTGCAACGCACCCAAGAGCTGGTGCTTGCCCCCATGGCTCGCCTCCTCGGTCTGGGGCGCCTGGACGAAACCCAGTTGATGGAGTTGGAGGACCTGCTCCTCCAGGCAGATCTGGGTGTACACGCCACCACCCGCCTGATGGATCGGCTGCGCTTCGAAATGCGCCGATCGGATACCATCGACGCCAAAGCCCTGCTCCGGGATGAGCTGCTAAAAATCATCCAACAAGTACCCGCCCGGCCCCTGGTGGCAGGAGGTACCCAAGTCATCCTCCTGGTGGGTGTGAATGGCGTTGGCAAAACCACCACCTTGGGGAAACTGGCAGCCCACCTGAAGGCACGGAACGAGGACGTGCTGGTGGTGGCAGGCGACACCTTCCGCGCCGCCGCCATTGATCAGCTGGAGCTGTGGGGCGAACGCGCAGGCGTGCCCGTGGTGCGCAATCAAATGGGGGGTGATCCTGCAGCCATTGCCTTCGATGGTGCCACCCGAGCCAAGGCTCGCTCCACCCCGTGGGTCCTGATCGATACTGCGGGCAGACTCCACACCAAAGATCACCTCATGCGGGAGCTGGATAAAATTCGCCGCAGCCTTCAGAAGGTCATACCGGAGGCACCCCACCGGGTATTTCTTGTTCTGGACGCGACCACTGGCCAGAACGGCTTGATCCAGGCGGAAGCCTTTCGGCAGGCTGCTGGGGTCACCGACTTGGTTCTCACCAAATTGGACGGCAGCGCCAAAGGGGGCGTCCTCGTCCCCGTTCTGCAGCGCCTTGGCCTGCCCATCAGCTTCGTCGGCGTCGGAGAGAAGGTTGACGATTTGATTCCCTTCGATGCCGAGGCCTTTGTGGACGGACTCCTGAATGGCTGAACCCGCTCTTGACTCAGCGCTTGCCTGGGAGCTGGCCTGTGGAGGCCCCTTCCCCAATCCGATGCGCTTGTCAGGGGACGACCATTTCATGGCCCAGGCCCTTTACCACGCCATGGGTGGCGTTGGCCTGTCCAGTCCAAACCCTCCGGTCGGGTGTGTCCTTGTGCGTGATGGTCGGGTGATTGGCCAAGGTGTCCATACCCGTGCGGGAGATCCCCACGGTGAAATCATGGCCCTGCGAGACGCTGAACAGCGTGGCGAAGATCCAACGGGTGCCACGGCTTATGTGACCCTCGAACCCTGCTGCCACACAGGTCGTACACCCCCGTGCACGGATGCCTTGGTCCAGAGCGCCATCAAACGCGTCGTGGTGGGGGTGCGTGATCCCAATCCACGGGTCGATGGAGGAGGATTGGCCATTCTCCGTGATCAGGGAATCGAAGTGCTGGAGGGTGTCCTCCTTCAGGACTGTCACCGTTTCCACGCCCCCTTCTTCAAGTTCATCCGATCTGGACTTCCATGGGTGGTCCTCAAGCTTGCCTTGGGTTCAGACGGCGCCTTGGGTCCTGAGGGTCATTCCACACCTGTGACCTCCCGGGAGGTCCAGCACCTTGCCCATGCCCTTCGCAGGGCCAGTGAGGCCATCGTGGTGGGACGGTGGACGGCCGCCATCGACAATCCCCAGCTCACGGACCGCTGGCCGTGCCCCACCTCTCCCCATCGAATTTTCCACAGGGTTGTCCTCGACAGTCGTGGCCATTTGTCCGCAGATGCGCGCGTTTGGGCACCGGTGGCGGGACAACCCACCCTTCGGGTCGTCACGGGGGACCTCGCCCCCCTTCGTCATGTCGAAGATCTGAGGATCCCACCGGGACCTGGAGGATGCAGTCTGCGACACCTGTTGCACGAACTTTCCGCACGGGGGGTTGGAAGGGTGTTGTTTGAAGGCGGTAGGCAGCTGGCCCAGCAGCTTATGGAAGAAGGGCTGGTGGATGTTTTCCACCGCTTCGATGCCACTCAACCTGCGGGAGGACCGCCCGTCTTCCCTGAGGGGACCCGCAACATGCTATGCCATGGGGGATTTCCCTTCTCCGGGGGAACCTGGAATGTGCTGATCGCATCTCGTTGGCACACTCCTTGATCATCTCCCCCGTGTCCCCAGGAGTTTCGCCATGTGGTTCTTGAAAATTAGGCCCCTCATCTTAACCCTAACAGCCCTATTTGCTCTGGGTTGCGTTTCCACCAACGTCAATGGCTCAGACCACCGCGAGGTCGAGCTTAACCTCCAGGTGCAATTCGAGAAGCGACACTTGGGTGCTTCCGGATTTGGCGGGACCGAACTTCGACCTGCCCGCCATGTCTATGTGGAGGTACGGAGGGATTCAGACAATTCAGTCATCCGCTCCGGGTACCTCGACGCCAGTGGGCACGGCTATGCATCCGTACCTGAAAACCTGCGGGTATACCTCATGGCTTGGGCCCAGGTTCGCGTACCTGGCAGTGGAAGCGATAGCATCCTTCAGGGAAGTGTGAAGAATGCAAAGCTTCAACCCAGCTATGCCAATATCAATGCCTTCAACAACATCCTGAATGTTTTCAGCACCAGTGGCACCTTGGCGGCCAGCAACAAGGGATCCCTTTCCATCCTTGTGCCTTCTTCCAGCCAGGAGGCGGGAGCTTTCAATATCGCCGATCAGATGGTCACCTTCGGCACCGAAGTCGGAAGACTGGAGCCTGGGCTCAAACTTCCCAACCTCCATGCGTTCTGGAGCACGGACTACGGCTATACGGGGTATCCGGATGTCGCCGTGGACAACCAGAATTACATCCTTCAGCAGCAGGAAACCCAGCGCTCTGTCTTCCAGTTCAAGGTCAGACGGGGCTACCCGAATGGTGCCGATGCCGGGGTTGATGAATTCAACGACAGCGTGCTCCTGGAATCCATGTGCCACCTTCTCTTTGCCGACTACAGTTACCCCGAAAATGGGACCAGAAGCACCTCCATCCTTCGCCGTGACAACGACCTTGTCTATGTTTCACGACAATACCAGAGCGAAGCCTCTGCAGCCTTCGTGGGAGGCTACTGTGACTTCCTATCCGGCGCCTTCCGCAATCAGCCCCTGATGATGGACCTGGACGAGCGTGGCGCGACCTTCCCCTTCTACCTAGATGCACATAATCAATTTGAAAGAGCGTCCTGGCAGGGCGAGTTCTACCGGGGATCCGTAGCCATCAGCCTTTGGGGTATTTGGAAAAGGGCCCTGGGCGGAAGTACGAATGGCCTGGCCCAAATGTGGCACGCAGCCCGTTCCAGTCGGGGATTCATGGAATACAATAACGCCCCCTTGGGTTGCTACCCCACCTACCTCACGGGACTCAAAGCTCTAGTGGGAAGCAGCTGGTCCGCGGTTCTGAGCGAACTGGGAAAGGAATCCATTGGGGACGTCACCCTACCTTCCTACTTCAATTCCACGGCCCTGTGGCACCCCATTCTTCCTCCGGTGACCCTCAACGACTATGTGCGCACCTACAGCAGCGATATCTACTACGATCGCGATCAATCTCAGGCCTACAGGTTCACCCAGAATCTCGCTGGCTCCAGAACCTTCACCCTGAACAACACCGGAGGACAGGATCTCTTCCTCGAGATCTTCAATCACCAAGGGCGCGTCGCCGCCAGTGTTGATCAGACATCCCAACGGGTTCGGCAGCTTCAGTACTCCCTTCCTCAAGGCGATTATCTTGTCCGCGTGCGCGCTGGCTACACGACAGCCAATAACCCAGCCGCCTCCTTCACGCTCACCGTTCAATAATCTGAGGACATCCCACCCAAGCTGCCCGGTGGTCAACCACCCCCCACAAGTCGCACAATTTCCAAGCAATCCCCCTCCTTGAGGGGGGTTGTGTCGTACAAGGTCTTGCGTACAACTTCCCCGTTCAGTTCGATGGCGCTCCCAAAGGTCGGCAGCTCCAGCCAAGCAGCCAGTTCGCCAACATGAACCAAGCTGGGAATTTGTCTTGCTTCACCATTAATGATCAAGACCATGGCAAGCTCCAGAAAGAATTTTTGATGATTCCAGTCTCTCTGGAGAACAAAGAGCGGGAACTTTGAGTCATCCCACCCCCTACCGTTTCAAGAAAACGCACGTCAATGCAAGGGTGGCCACCATCACCAAAAAGATGAGTCGCCAGAGGGTAGGTTGAGATTCAGATTCGTGTGTCTCGTACCCAGGGTCGCTCAAAGCTGCCCGGGTGAGCTCATCGTCGTGGGCTTCCCCAGGATCAGAGCAGGAAGGCATCGGCGTACCCCCCCCTTGGTGGAGAGGCTTGCCATGGACTCCGTCCTGATTCGCCCGTCCAGGTTCATCCCTCTGTTCCGGATCCTGCTCAGACGGGTTCATCAATGCCTCCTTGAAGGCAATCATCCAGAATTCCATTGGTAAGCTTGGGATCCAGTTGGCCCTTCCCAGCCTTCATCACCTGCCCCACGAGAAAGCCACGAACCCGGACCTGCCCCGCTCGAAACTGTGCCACTTGCTCTGGGTGGGCTTCAAGGACCTTTTCCACAATCCTACGAACAGCACCCTCATCCGCTACCTGGGCCAAGCCGCGTTTCTTTGCAATTACATCTGGGGCGCCTTCCCCGGCAATCAGGGCTGGGAAGACCTGTTCTCTGGCAGTGGTGAGGTTGAGCACCCGGCCCTCCACCATCTGGATAAGCCGCGCGAGGTGCTCTGGAGCCAGTCCAAGAACATCCAGGGCACAGCCTCTTTCATTTAAGCTGCGACTGATTTCACCGAGGATCCAATTGCAGGCTTGCTTTCCAGGAGCACCCGCCTGAACCACCGCATCAAAGAACGACGCAAAGCCAGGTGATTGCACCATCATGTTGCTCTCGTACTCAGTCAGTCCAAATTTCTCTCGATACCGGGCCGCCCTTCGATCGGTCGGTTCTGGCAGCGATTCACGAATGGAATCGACCTCACCGGGATGGATGTCAAGGTCGGGCAGGTCTGGCTCCGGAAAGTACCGATAATCCATCGCGCCCTCCTTGGAACGCTGAACCACGGTTTGGATTCCATCCCATCCCCGAGTCTCGGGCAAGACTTGGACACCACGTTCCAGACATTCACACTGACGCTGGATTTCGTACTCAAGGGCCTGGCGTACGTAGCGAAATGAATTCAAATTCTTGATTTCCACCCGGGTTCCAAATGTGGCAGACCCTTTGCTGCGTATGGATACATTGGCATCACAGCGGAGATTCCCTTCCTCCATGTTTCCATCACTCACCTTGAGGTAGGTGACAAGGTGGTGGAGAGCTTTTAGGAAATCAGAAGCTTCTTGTGGACTCCGTAAATCAGGTCTTCCCACGACCTCAAGGAGTGGCACGCCCGCACGATTGAGGTCCACCAGGCTGTGCTCCTGGGCATGCTCGTGGGTGCTCTTACCAGCGTCTTCCTCCAGGTGCGCTCGCTCTATCCCGATTTCTACACTGCCGATGCAGCCCCTTACCACAGGATCACCCGGGATGCGTATTGACCCACCCTCCACCAATGCCACAGGCCCCTGCGTGATTTGGTATCCCTTGGGAAGGTCAGCATAGAAATACTGTTTTCTGTAGAAACTGCTCCTGGACTGGATGGTGGCACCAAGCGCAAGGCCCAATCCGATGGCTTTGCGTACAGCTTCCCGGTTAAGAACCGGCAAAGTGCCCGGGAGTCCCAGGCAGACCGGACATGTTTGACTATTGGGTGCAAACCCGTAGGTATTCGCACATCCACAGAACATCTTCGTGCTTGTGCCCACCTGGACATGCACCTCAAGGCCAATGACCGCTTCCCACGCCGCTGACATGTCACCCCCTGAGTGCATTGTAATCCCAGGACGCCACTGAACATCGATTGGGCAGGGCTCCCCGCCACCTCCATGCTTCAGCGTTGTGTTTCGGCAACCTTGGTGTCATTTGCCGAGGCAGAAACCAGAGAACACCTCATCCAAAGTGGTCTCAGAGCGATCCGCACCATTCAGGCGAGTCAATAATCCCCATGCACCCTGAAGAAGGGATGCTGGGATCTCGACAGGACATTTGGAATCCAGTTCAAGGATCAGGTTGATTTGCAATGCAAGCTCAACCAGCAAGTCCCTTTGCCGAGCATTATCCAAAGCGCCTAAACATGCATCTATGGCCAACCCACCAAGGAAGCGGTGCCGAAGAGATTGTTCAAGCGAGTCCAGATCACCCTTCAAAGCCGAAATGCAGATTCCATCCGCGGTTCCCAGGTCACCCTGGTTCCGTACAACCATCACCTTCTCTTTAAAGGGCGCTAATCGCTGTTCGATGGAAGGGTTGGGACCTTGATCAATGGAAGGAATGAGGTGGAGAATCAGGTCCGCTTTAGCCATGACACTTTGAACGCGATCCACCCCCAATCGCTCCACTGGGTCGAGGGTTTCCCTGAGTCCTGCAGTATCCAGAAGCCTAAGAGGAAGTCCTCGCCACTCAGCTGAGATTTCAAGAACATCACGAGTCGTCCCTGGGATTTCGGTCACAATGGCCCGATCCTCTCCAGCAAGGGCGTTAAACAAGGTGCTCTTGCCAGCATTGGGCCTCCCAACGATCGCAATGGAAATCCCACTTCGGATCCAGTGAGCAGCCATGGAACGCGTTAGTTCCACGTGGAACAGGCGCTGGATCTGCTCCATATCGGCCTGCAACGCTGCAAGATCCAGGGACAATTCCTCGTCGTCTCCATAGTCGACGGTCGCTTCTACCCTCGCGACCCAAGGCCTTATAGCATTTTTGACCCTGCTAAACCACGGAGGTTCGACACCCACGCGAGCCTGTGCCTGTCTTATTTGGACATCAGAACTGGCATCGATGAGGTCCTTGATGCCTTCGGCCTCAAGGAGGCCCATTCGTCCATTCAGAATGGCTCTTCTTGTAAATTCACCAGGAATCGCAATGCGTATACCCCTTTGCCCAAGATGCTCAAGCAATCGTCTCACCAGCACTGGGTTGCCGTGGACATGGAACTCAACCACATCCTCGCCCGTGTAGCTATCTGGCGAAGGGAAATAAATGACCAAAGCCCTCTCTTGGAAAGAATCCCACCTGAGAGTCCTCAGGCATGCCCTCCTGGGTTCAGGTAGAGATACCAACCCTTTCAACAAGCCAGGAAGCCCCATACCTGAGGCCCGTACGACCGCTACCGCACTTGCCAACATGGCTGTGGCAGGCGCACAGATGGGATCCCGAGAGGACACTTCAGCTTCTGGATTTTCGCGTAATGGTCAAAGCTTTCACAGAACCTGTTCCTTCGCTTTCCGAAGCCAAGTCAGCCTCATGGGTCACAAGCATGTGAATCCATCGGCGTTCCCTGGAGTTCATGGGCCCGAAGGTATGTTTTCCCAAATCACGAGCTCGTTGGATCGCAAGGTTGGTCATTGCCTTGACCTCATGCATTCTGAACATCCTCAATGATTGAACATCAAGATGTGCCAATCGCGATTCATCACGATCGCCTTGAACCTCGTGCAACAGGTACTGCAAGGCATCTAACCCGGCAGCCCTGTTAGCGAGCAACCATTGTGCATCTTGCCCCTCAAGGGTGATTCGATTTGGAAATAAAACCTCGTCGCCTGATGGGGCTAATCGGGCTGACACCACCAACCCAAGGTGTTTGCAGATCGAGGCTATCCGATCAGGCTGATCTTCCAGCTTCAACATGGATCGACGCATGAGACACCCCTCTAAAAATCCTTCGAAACTACACGATGACGGGTTGAGGTTTGTAACTCCGCAGTAAAAGCCATGTATGGAAGAGATGCACAAGGTTGTAGACCAGATAATACAAACAAAGTCCAGAAGGTGAACTGCCAAAGAAGAACACCATCATGGCCGGCATCATGTAAAGCATCATCTTTTTTTGCATTGGATCGCCACCTGCGGTTGGCGTCATCTTGGACTGCACGAACATGGATACACCTAGAAGTATTGGAAGGACAAAGAACTTGTCCGTTGCCGACAGATCCTTGATCCACCACATCCATGGAGCACCCCGGAGTTCATACACATTTTGAATCATCGACCATAAAGCCATAAAAACTGGCATTTGAACCAACATGGGCCAGCAACCTCCCATGGGGTTATGACCATTCTTTTTATAAAAGGCCATAAGCTCTTTTTGCATTTCAGCCTTCTTGGTCATATCGTTACCAAATTTCTCGTATTTAGCCTGGATTGCCTTTTGATGGGGTTCCATATCCTTCATTCGAAGCATCTGGAGTGTGCTCTTGGTGTTGAGGCTCCACAAAGCAACACGTATCACGATTGCGAAGACCACAAGGGTCCAACCCCAGTTTGGAATAAACTTTTGAATTCCCCTTAGGATCCAGAACATGCCTTTTGCTATGCTACCGAAGAACCCAAAACTCATAACTTGTTTATATTCATTACCGAAGGATGATAGGGACTCAACCTGTTTTGGCCCAAGGTACAGCCTTGCCTCCAACTTCCCGTCCTGACCGGCATCTACCGTGTATCCAGGGTTTGCATCGGGTTGTCTCTGCGGTAACCTTGGAGTCTCCCAAATTGCTGTAAAGTATTGCGTCTGTGCTGGTTCACCTTGGTTGCCCATACCTGCATCGATTCCAAGACGGCTAGATTCCTGTGGAAGCTGTTTTCTCTTTCGGCCCAACCACATGAACCAAGGATCCTCAAGCATATCCGACCATGCAACCTCAGTTAATGCCTTATCTTGAAGTGTAAAGAGCCTTCCCAGTCCTCTCACCGACGCTATTTCATTAGGTTTTCTTATCAAAGATATTTTAGTTCCACGCTTTGTAAGAAATGAAACTCGAATAACACTTCCATCCTCTGGTACGGTATAGGCTAATTCATCTCCAAGTTCATTCTTGAAGGTTATAGTCTGCTTATCGTTTTCCTTTTGTATGATTGGATCTGCCTCGAAAACTGAAGCTTCTGTTCCACCTAATCCTGGAAATCCCGGCAAGTTAGGTTGTTTAGATGTTCCCTGCACTGTCTCCGGGAAAAACCTAGTGCCATCCTTAACCCAAGTTACCTGCAGTATGGCGCCATCCTCAACCCGCCCTGAAATTTGTAATGACTTTGTATTCACTACCCAAGGTTTACCCTTCCCTTGTATAACTGTTGGGATCTGCGAATCTTTTACTACTGAGACAGCCGTTGCCTTTGCTTCGGCTGTTATGGTAGTTGGCACCACACTTCCCTGTGAAATTTTTGGAGCTGGATAGTAGGTTGCCATAACCCACCAGTACACAAGAAAAAGTCCAAGTGTTCCGAGCATGAAAGTGATCGTATTTCGGTTCATCATGGGTGCATCCAACGAGACAAGGCCAGCTCAAGCTGGCCTCTGATTTCTTCAAATGAAAGTTGTGTATCGAGTCTCGAACCCTTGCGTGGCCTAACCCAAATCACAAACGGCTCTTTTGAAAAGCCTTTTGAGACTTGTAGCAGCCCAAGAAGTGCCATTCTAACGCGACGCTTGAACTGATTCCTCAGTACAGCCTTTCCATGTTTACGTGTTGCGCTGACCAGGAGCATTGGTCCGCCAAAGGCAACGCTTTTCAGAAGGCGTACATCTAGTAGTGATTCTCGACCGTTGATGCTTCGAGACAGGTCCGAAGGAACAAGATGATCCCTGTGCTGAACTGTTCGGAAATGCCCCGCAAAGTCCATCGCCTAGAGGGCGAGGACGTGACGGCCTTTGGCCCGACGTCGCTTGAGCACCAAACGGCCATTTTTTGTTTTCATTCGACTTAAGAATCCATGGTTCTTGGATCGTCGTCGGTTGTTGGGCTGGAAAGTGCGCTTCATAATCCACCTCGTAGCCCAAGCCTCCCGGCAGGGGCGAACCTTCGATCATACGCGGTTCCTCTCCCCTGCACAATCAGGAAAATCACACCACAACCAATTCGGAGCGGTGTATCTTGGGGGACCCACAAGAGATTTGAACCACAATCGACCGCGTTCGTCGGTTCTTGTGAAGTGGTAGAACGAATGGGTGCACACATGGCCTTAGGCGATCCCCAACAACTTTGGGACACACTTCGAGAGGGGCTTTCCAAGAAGCTCCCGGATAGAACATTTCAGGACTGGGTTGAACCCTGTCGAGCCCTCAGGTTGGATGGTTCCACCCTATGGATCCAAACACCCTCTCCCAGTGCTAAAGTTTGGATCGAGCAGCAATTGGCAGAGGAGTTCTATGATGTACTCGTTCAAACGGGTCTCCAGAAGCTTCGCCTTATTTTTACAATTTCTGGCGACTCTTCCGCTGTTGTTCAAAAATCTGCGTCGAAAAATCGTCAAAACTTCACAGCGAAGGAAAATACTAACATTGACGCTTTCCCACAAGGTTTCAACAAATACACATTATCAAATTTCGTTGTGGGACCTGGAAGTCAGTTGGCCTTCGCTGCCGCAAACGCAATCGTTGACAAGTTAGGCAAATCCGTTGGGAATCTAAACATGAATCCACTTTTTATTTATGGTGGATCTGGTCTCGGGAAAACGCATTTGATGGTTGGAATCGGTAAGGGGCTTCTTGAACGGAATCCTAATCTCAAATTTGCATATATTAAGGTTGACAATTTTTTTAATGAATTAACTGCCGCCATCAAAGCAAAGAATACTGAACCCATGCGGAAAAAATACCAAAACAACGATCTCTTGCTTTTAGATGATGTACAGTCACTTGCAAAAATGGAACGAACCCAAGAGGAGATTTTCTATATTTTAGACTTTTTACTGCAATATGGCCGTCAAATCGTAATTTCTTCCGACAAACCACCACAAAAACTAGAAGGTCTACACGAAAGACTTATAACACGGTTTAAGTGGGGTCTTACGGCTGACATACAGCCCCCAGATTTTGAAACTCGAATTGCAATTCTTAGGAAAAAACTTGAAGATGAAGTCTTTCTGGGTTTGCCGCACGTCCCAGATGAAGTCCTTACATTTATAGCGCATAAAGCAAAAGCAAGTGTGCGTGACCTTGAGGGCCTTCTGACAAGAGTTGTCTTCCAGAGCTCCTTCCTTGGCATGAATCCGAATTTGGATATTGCGCACCAAGCGTTCCAAGGTATGACAGGTCAGGATGCCACATCCAACATATCCATGGAGCGGATATGCCGAATGACTGCTGAAACGTTTAACATGAGTTTTGGTGACCTCATGAAAAAGAAGACTCGTCAGAGTTCAATCTTGGTTCCCAGACAGGTCGCAATGTACCTGACTCGAGAGCTCACAGGTACATCTTTCGCAGAGATCGGCAGATCATTTGGGAACATGCATCACAGTACGGTCATGAACGCCATTGAGTCTGTGAAGCTGAGGATGCAGAAGGATCAGGATTTCCTCAAGACAGTCAACGCATTACAAAACTCTATTTCTTGATATGAAACGGGTTGTATGTGTTTTCCACAGTCTTGGCAGCCCAAGGTGTGTTTCGCTGGTGCGTGAGAGGTTCCGAGATCCGAAGATGCAGAAGAACCCTGTTGAGCCAACGACGTTTCCGAGGGTGCCTGACTGCGCCGATTCCATGTACAATCGAGGTTTCGGTTGGTTTTCCACATCGTGACGACCACGTCATCATTATCAGGTGACTCATGAGCTTTCAAGTACAGGTATCCAAGGATCGACTAGACCGTACACTTGGAATCCTGAAACATGCCCTGGAGCGAAGGGTCACCCTTCCCATCCTTCAACACATCCTTCTTCAGGTGCAGGATCAAGAGATGATCCTTCGTGCCACGGATATGGAGCTGTCCTTTGAGGCCAGGCTCCCAGTCGAATGTGCACAAAATCGAATTGCAGCAATCCCTGGTAAGAAATTCATAGAAACCGTCAGGGTATTTCCTGATGGTGTCCTTACACTGGATTGGCCAGATTCGGGTAACCGAATTTGGTTAAGGTCCAAAGGGTTCAATTCGGAACATAACGTGCAACCAGGAGAGGGATTTCCTGAGCTTCCAAAGCCCGAACCAAACCTTCCCAACGTATCCATACCAGGACATGCATTCAAAAGAGCCATTCATCTTGGATCGCTGGCCGTCAGTCGTGATGCTACAAAGCCTACGCTGTCTGGTGTTCTCCTACATCTTTCAAACTCTTTCTTAAGGGTAGTTTCCACGGATGGTTTCAGACTAGCTGTGGTAGAAGTCCCTTTTGATACAAAACTAGACCAGGAAGCTCATGTTATTGTTCCAAAAAGAGCTTTAGATCTCATTCCATCGAGTATACAAGAAGAAGAAGATTTGAATTTAATATGGGATGATAGGAGCTTGTTCCTTGAGCAATCTGGTCTGAAATTTAGTACTCGACGTGTTACAGGGAAGTACCCCGCCTATGAAAAGGTCCTACCTTCTGAGTTGCCTAAGAGAGTTATCGTTGATCGAGAGGACTTCCTAAAGACTTTAAAAGTTGTTGGATTGAAAAAAGATGACTACAACAAAAATGTACGCCTATTCTTCGAATTTCCCAATTTAAGAGTCCTTTTCCAGCATCCTGATGAAGGAGTTAATCAAGGGACGATTACATTCTCTGGTGAAGAACAACCACTTGAACTTGCATTCAATATTGATTATCTTACCGAATTGTTGGATAGATTACCCGGTGATGAAGTAATGTATCAATTCAGGGATGACGTTGGACAAGGAATTTTCATGTCTCCGAGCCTCGAGGACATGTCTTTCCGTTACATACTAATGCCCGTAAAGTTTGCCAATCCGGCTTGAGCTAGATGACTGCGAACACGGATTTCAAAAGCGAGTGTTGATGTCTCAAGAAGTTATAACTCCTCCACAGCAGGATTCATCCAGTGCGTACACCGCAGATAATATCACCGTATTAAGGGATCTAGAAGCCGTTAGGAAAAGGCCAGGGATGTACATTGGGGATACAGATGATGGATCCGGAATGCATCAAATGGTCTATGAAGTTGTCGACAATGCAATAGACGAGGCTTTGGCGGGTTGGTGCACCAAAGTAGAAGTCCTTTTGCATGACGATGGAAGCTGTACTGTTGAGGACAATGGAAGAGGAATACCAACGGATCTGCACAAAGAGGAAGGTCGTAGTGCAGCAGAAGTCATTATGACGGTGCTTCATGCCGGCGGAAAATTTGATGATAATTCGTATAAAATCTCGGGAGGACTTCACGGAGTTGGCGTTTCTTGCGTTAATGCACTCTCAGAGAAGCTATGGCTAACAATATGGAGGGAAGGCAAAGAATGGCAAATGACCTTTTCAAAAGGAAAGGCTGACGTTCCATTGAATGCTGTCGGACCTACCACCAAGCGTGGTACCAGGGTTCGTTTCAAGCCGGATTTGGAAATTTTTGCAGGTAAAACTGACTTTACCTTTGAAGTATTAAGTCAAAGATTACGAGAATTGTCCTATTTAAATAAAGGTGTTCATATTCGTATCACCGATGAACGCACTGGGGAATCCCATGATTTTCTTAATGCCGGTGGAATAGACGCATTTGTCGACCACCTTAATCGCAATAAAAATGCACTGCACAAACCTCCAATTCACATAGAGGACACAAAACTAGAAGTGCTGGTTGAAGTAGCTTTGCAATGGAATGATTCGTACCAAGAAACCCTCTTTTGCTTCACCAATAACATTCGAAACCGGGATGGTGGAACTCACCTGGAAGGGTTCCGTGCTGCAATGACTAGGGTTATCAATACTTATGCAGAAAAAAACAACTTACTAAAATCGAGTAAGGTAACGCTGTCAGGTGAAGATATTCGGGAAGGCCTTACTGCTGTCATTTCGGTCAAAGTACCAGATCCCAAATTCAGTAGCCAAACAAAAGATCGCCTTGTGAGCTCAGAAGTTAAGGGCATTACACAAACTGTAGTATACGAAAAATTAAATACTTTCTTTGAAGAAAACCCACGTGAAGCAAAAATTATATTAGAAAAGGCAATCGAGGCGGCCCGAGCACGTGAAGCCGCTCGCAAAGCAAGAGAACTAACAAGAAGGAAAGGAAGCCTCGACTCTGCTGGTCTACCAGGTAAGTTGGCGGATTGTCAGGAAAGAGATCCAGCCTTAAGTGAGCTGTTTCTAGTGGAAGGTGATTCAGCTGGTGGTTCAGCCAAGCAGGGTCGTAGCAGGGCAACGCAAGCAATTCTTCCACTCAAGGGCAAGGTCCTTAATGTTGAGAAAGCTAGATTCGATAAGATAATTAGCAGTCAAGAATTACGAATATTGATCCAAGCCCTTGGAACGAGTATTGGGCAAGATGAGTTCAAAATTGAAAACCTTCGGTATCACAAAATCATCCTTATGACGGACGCAGATGTGGATGGTAGTCATATCCGTACCTTGCTCCTTACATTTTTCTACCGGCAAATGACGGAACTGGTGATGCGTGGGAACCTATACATCGCCCAACCACCGCTGTTCAAGGTCTGGAAGGGAAAAATGGAGAGATACCTCAAGGACGAGAGGGCGCTTGAGGAATTTTTGTTCCAGCGCGCACTGGACGGTTGTCGCCTAACCCTGCCCAATGGAAGCGAAATCAAAGGTCCAAATCTCGTTCGTGAAATGAAGAAGTGGGGCGAAGTTAAAGGCATTTACGCCAAGCTTGAAAAGCGGGGGTATGCAAGACCCTTGGTTGATGCCTTGTTGGCGGAAGGACTCTTGGACAAGGAGTGCTTTGACAGCCGTGAAAGTGTTGAAACCCTCGCTAACAAATTACGCGAAAAAGGACTTGGAGAAACAACCGTCGAAACAACCGAGGCGGTCATGCTGGAAAAGGAAACGATTCCTGCCGTTCACGCCATTCGTTTGATTAGGATGCATCTAGCCCGGCCTATAACATTGTGGATTGATTCACAGGTTTCTCATTGGGGAGAATTTAGAAGACTCACGAGTCTCCGACATGACCTCGAAGGCTTCCAGGGAGGAGACCTTCTACTCAGAAGGGGCTTACCCGGTAAACCTTCCGAGGAGGAGGTTGTGGAGGATTCAAATCATGGAAAAGTTTCCAAGGAGCAGGTTTTTCCGAACGCAGAGGCGCTCCTGGCTGCCATTTTAGAGGAAGGCAAGAAAGGCCTGAATATCCAGCGATACAAGGGACTGGGTGAAATGAACCCTGAACAGCTCTGGGAAACCACCATGGACCCCGAACGTAGAACACTCCTGAAGGTTCAGGTTGATGATGTTGTGGAAGCAGATGAGATTTTCACGATTCTCATGGGCGATGCCGTGGAACCACGACGTCGATTCATTGAAAACAATGCTCTACTGGCTGAGAACCTAGATGTCTGATAACAAAAGTTCTTGAACAGCAGAGCCTGAATATTTTTAGATCCAACGGTACAAACGCGTCGTTGGCGCGATCATCCTCTAGAGGTTCCACGTGGAACAATCGAACCAACCCAAGCCCCACCGTGTCGAAGCCATTGAGATTGAGAAGGAAATGAAGCGGTCTTACCTGGATTACGCCATGAGTGTAATCGTAGGTCGAGCGCTTCCAGACATCCGGGATGGGCTAAAACCTGTTCATCGCAGGGTTCTTTTTGCGATGAAAGAGGCAGGCAACGACTGGAACCGCGCCTATAAGAAGTCCGCTCGCACCGTGGGTGATGTGATGGGTAAGTACCATCCTCATGGTGATTCAGCAATTTACGACACACTCGTTCGAATGGCCCAACCCTTCTCCATGAGACATGTCCTGGTGGATGGTCAGGGTAACTTTGGATCCATCGATGGTGATAGTGCTGCAGCCATGCGCTACACCGAAGCAAGGATGAGCCGAATGGGCTCTGAAATGATGGAGGACATCGACCAAGACACGGTTGATTTCGGACCCAACTACGATGAAAGTCTCCAAGAACCACTGACCCTTCCAACGCGATTCCCGAACCTCCTTGTGAATGGCAGCCAAGGAATTGCAGTGGGCATGGCAACCTCCATTCCGCCCCACAACTTGAAGGAGTGCTGTGAAGCGTTGGTCCACCTGGTGGACCATCCAGATGCCGATTTGAAGGACTTGATGCAGTTTGTGAAGGGCCCTGACTTCCCGGGCGGTGGGCTCATGCTCGGTACGGAAGGTGTTCTTGACGCTTACAGAACGGGAAGGGGTCGCTGTGTGGTTCGAGCGAAATCCCACGTTGAGAATGTCCGGATCAAAAACAAAGGTGAAATAGAGCAATTGGTATTCACGGAGCTTCCGTATCAGGTCAATAAAAGTACCTTGATGGAGAAAATTGCAGACCTTGTGAGCGAGAAACGCTTGGAAGGCATCAGTGACCTCAGGGATGAAAGCGACCGCGAAGGCATAAGGCTCGTCGTTGAGCTCAAGAAGAACGAACCTTCAGACATCGTTCTCAACCAGCTATACCAGCAGACCCAACTACAGAATAGTTTCCCAATCACCATGCTCTGCATCGTAAATGGACAACCTCGTATTTGCAGCCTGCGGGAAATACTGAAGGAGTTCATCGGTTTCCGTCGAGAGGTCGTAACGAGACGAACCCTGTTCCAGCTAAACAAGGCGGAAGACAGGCGACATATCTTGGTGGGACTGAAAATTGCGCTCGATTGGATCGATGCTGTCATTGCCCTCATTCGGCGGTCCAAAAATCCCGAGGAGGCCAAGGCCGGTTTGATGTCAGGTTGTTTCGCTTCTCCAACCGGTTCGCCGGTGGAAGCATACGCTCTATC
Source organism: uncultured Solibacteraceae bacterium (assembly GCA_964589695.1). Classification (GTDB taxonomy): domain Bacteria; phylum Acidobacteriota; class Holophagae; order Holophagales; family Holophagaceae; genus CAZPUI01. The sequence continues at coordinate 21,120 of CAZPUI010000002.1, forward strand.
GGATCGGCAAGCCCAGGCGATTTTGGATATGCGCTTGCAGCGACTGACGGGTCTGGAGCGGGAAAAGATCTTGGCCGAATTGGCGGAGGTGGAGGCTCTCATTGCCCACCTCAAGGCCATTCTCAGTGATGACACTTTGCTGATGGGTGTTATTAAGGGTGAGTTCCAGGCTGTAATTGAGCAGTTTGGCAATGACCGACGAACTGAGATCGTAGGCTATTCAGGCGATATTCGCATGGAAGATGTGGTACCGGATGATCCCATGGTCGTCACGATGTCCAAGGCCGGCTACATCAAGAGGACTGAGCTTTCCTCCTATCGACGTCAAAAGCGAGGGGGCAAGGGCAAACTCGGGATGAAAACCCGCGACGAGGATTTTGTTGAACAACTTTTCCTGACCAAAGCCCACGACACCTTGATGATCTTCACCGATCGCGGCTACGTCTATGCGATCAAGGTCTACGACATACCGGAAGCATCGGCGAACAGTCGAGGGAAACACATCAAGAATCTCATCAGTCTCAAGGATGACGAGCGAGTGGTGACCCTCATGGCCCTGAGGGAATTCCCTGAAGGTGAGTATCTCGTCTTCGCCACCAGCGATGGAACGGTGAAGAAAACCAGTCTGGCCGCCTATGCCAACATTCGTTCCAATGGTCTTATTGCGCTGAACATTGAAGAGGGGAACAGTCTCATCGCAGTCAGGAAATCCACGGGTGACCAGCACGTGCTCCTCATCAGCGCCATGGGCAAAGCCATTAGGTTCCCAGAAGAGGATGTTCGTGCCATGGGACGGGTGGCCACCGGCGTGCGGGGAATGAGGCTGGCTACGGGTGACTGTATTGTGGATATGGAAGTCACGGATCCCCTACCTGATCTGCCCGAGGGGCAGGAAGCCGATGAGTCCACCGCAGAACACGGAATGCTCTTGACGGTGACTGAAAAGGGATATGGAAAGCGCAGTTTGCTGCAAGACTACCGACTTCAAGGCCGTGGAGGCACTGGCGTGATCAACATTCGCGCAGGTGTAAGGAATGGTCTCGTGGTTGGAAGTGTTTTGGTTCGTCCCCTTGAGGGCTGCTTGCTCATCAGTCAGGAAGGCATGGTTATTCGATTCTTTATTGACGAGGTTCGCAAGACAGGACGAGCCGCCATGGGAGTGCGTCTGCTGAATTTGGCGAGTGAGAACGATCGGGTGGTGGCCATTGCCAAGATCGACGCTGGTGCCCAAGCCCTTGATGAAGAAGAGGACCTGGACTTGGTGGTGGATGCGGAATCCGCTTCACCCGTGAATGAAAATGGAGTTCAGCAGAAGCTTGGTTTATAACAGAGGGCTCAGCGGCACTGCTTCAGCCTGTCCAGCATCACGCGCAAGGCGGATTCGGGCTTCTTCAATTCCCTGGACCCTCTTGTGATCTTGCAGAGGCTCAGCCCAAGTTCAGACGCGATATGGCGTTGGCTCTCACCTTGGTCCAGGCGCTTTACGAGCTCCCAGCGAGAGCTGAGACCTGCGGCTTCGGACGGAGTGAGTAATTCCCTAAGGAAGCGTTCCACAAGGGGAGGATCTTGGATTCCGGCGATCAGTCGAGAAAGTTCTGGGAGGGAGTCCAAGGCAGCTCCAGTCAGCAGAGATAGGGGGACCAGTCGCCGCTCGTAAGTTCCACGGCTTCTCGAGAGAGTCGAGGTAGACGATCCTCGGGGAAGACATAGGCCCAGGCCTGGTAACACTGACCCGATGGCAGGACCACTGGGAGGATAACCCGCGTGAAGAGTCCGCCAGGGACGTCCTCGAGCTGATCGAGATCCTCAAGTGCGAAGGTCATATTGGTGGGATCGTTGTAGCCTACGAATTCACCGAGGACCCAGCCTGGCCCTGGGGGCATCATGGATGGCGCCGGGTGAGGAACCAGTGCGGGATATCCAGGTTCGGGTAGGTGAAAGAGGCGACCCGGAGCATGTGCGAGAACGCAACCTTCGGGAAGGGTTCGTTCCAGCCAAGCGCGGTTCAGACCACCTTCTCGCAAGGTTCCATAAACGAAAATTCCGTCAGCTTCCATGGCGCCAGTTTACTGAACTCAAGCCGGATCTTCGATGCCCGATGACAGCAAGGGAGGTCACCATGTCATTCATTCAGTGGAATCAGGAACTTGAGGTGGGGCACGCAGAGATCGACGGTCAACACCGAAAGCTGGTGGATGCGGTCAATACTCTCCACGAGGCGATGAAGAAAGGGAAGGGACGGGAAGAGCTAGGTCAGACCCTAGCCTTCCTGGCCAACTACACCGTGACCCACTTCGCCACCGAGGAGAAGTTGATGGCGGCCCATGGGTACACCGGCACAGCTCAACACAAGAGAATCCACACCGAGCTGCTGTCGCAAGTAGGGGAATTGGTGGCCAAGCATCAGTCAGGGGAGATGGTCCTGACCTTGAAGGTGATGGATTTCCTGCAAGCCTGGTTGGAGAAACATATCCAGGGTGAAGACTTGCAGCTGGCGAAATTTCTTAAGGGCAGGGCTTGATTATTCTGGGATCGGAAAGCGGGCCGTCAGGTCAGCGACCTCTGAATTGACCTTGGCGAGGAGATCCTCATCGGTGCGGTTCCGCAAGACCCGATCGATCCAGGCGGCCACTTCACGCATTTCTGCTTCCTTGAGGCCACGCGTGGTGACTGCTGGGCTGCCTAGGCGAATTCCGCTGGGCTTGAGGGGGGGGTTCGGATCGAAGGGAATCCCGTTCTTGTTGACGGTGATGCCTGCCTTGTCCAAGGCCTTTTCAGCCTCTGAACCCAGCATGCCGTTGGAGAACACGTCCACCAGCATGAGGTGGTTGTCCGTGCCGCCGCTGACGATTCGCCAACCCTTGGACTGAAGCTCTGCGGCGAGGGTTCGAGCGTTTTTGAGAACCTGCTTCTGATAGGACTTGAATTCGGGTAATCGTGCTTCGCCGAAGGCCACTGCCTTTGCGGCAATGACGTGCATGAGTGGACCACCCTGCACCCCAGGGAACACGGCGCGGTCCAGATCTTTGGCAAATTTTTCCTTGCAGAGCACGAGACCCCCACGGGGACCACGAAGGGTCTTATGGGTGGTGGTGGTGACAAAGTCGGCATGGGGAACTGGGCTCGGATGATGACCAGTGGCCACGAGTCCCGCGATATGGGCCATGTCGACCATCATGAGGGCACCGACTTCATCGCAGATCTTCCGGAAGGCCTCGAAATCGAAAATTCGGGGGTAGGCAGAGGCACCGACCACGATCATCTTAGGTTTGATTTCCAAGGCCTTGGCACGCACCACTTCCATGTCAATGCGCTCAGTATCCTTGGCAACCTGGTAGCCCTGGAAGCTGTAGAGGATGCCGGAACTGTTGAGAGGATGGCCATGGGTTAGGTGTCCGCCATGCGCAAGGTCAAGACCCATGACCACATCGCCGGGCTTCAGGGTGGCGAGGTAGACGCTCATGTTGGCCTGGGCCCCTGAATGGGGCTGCACATTGGCGTGTTCTGCCCCAAAGAGCTCCTTGGCGCGATCCCTGGCGATGGTTTCGACGGTATCCACGTGGGTACAACCACCGTAGTACCGACGTCCTGGATAACCCTCTGCATACTTGTTCGTGAAATGACTCCCCATGGCCTGCATCACGGCCACTGAAGCATAGTTCTCGGAGGCAATCAGTTCGAGGTGGTGGCGCTGCCGACCCAATTCCATTTGTAGCGCCTCGAAAATGGAGGCATCGGCGGTCCGGAGGTTCTCGTACATGGGGGCTCTCCTCGTGGGGGGGTTCAGTCCTGCATGATTCGGGTTGCAGTCTATCGCATTGAGCGGTGTTGACGGTCTCGCTCGCTACAGGTCGATCCATCTTGATGCAGAAGGGCCTTCTGGTCTCGAGCGAGCGTCGAGTGGTGGTTTGGCGAGGCTTGGAGTTCCAGAACAGCGGAAAAGGTTTGAGTACAAATGCTGACAAACTGGAAAGGAAATCTATTGAGACCAAGGTGTATCAGTGAACTGGACGCCTGGGAGGACCAAGCGTTCCACATGGAACACTGGCAGAATTGAAGGTTATGGATACCAACTTCCTCCCTCCCTCCGATGCACCAGACCTCGAGGTCTTTGAACATCCCCTTTCGAGCCGCTATGCCTCCAAGGCCATGGTGCGTCTTCTCTCCCCACGTTTTCGAATGCGTGTGTGGCGCAGGCTCTGGATTGCTCTGGCAGAGAGCGAGCAGGAGCTTGGTTTGCCCATCACCCTGGAGCAAATCGCCTCCATGCGTGCCACCCAGGATGAAATGGACCTGGAGGCCATTGCGAGGCACGAAGCGTCACTGCGGCACGATGTGATGGCAGCCATTCATGCCTGGGGTGAAGTGGCCCCCAGCGCACGACCCATCATTCATCTGGGTGCCACCAGCTGCTTTGTGACGGATAACGGGGATCTGCTCATCGCTCAGGAAGCCATGAAGTTGATCCGGCAGCGACTTCTGGATGTCATTGAGGCCTTGGCGAAGTTCGCATCGACATGGGCTGATCAACCCACCCTTGGGTTCACCCATTTCCAGCCTGCCCAGCCGACGACTGTGGGCAAACGTGCCTGCCTCTGGCTGCAGGACTTGCTCCTGGATCTTCAGGACCTTGACCACATCGCCAATACCACCCCTGTTCGCGGCGTGAAGGGGGTCACGGGCACCCAGGCGAGTTTCCTAGAACTCTTTGAAGGGGATGGCGCAAAGGTGGATGCGCTGGAGCACAGGTTCTGCCAGAAGGTGGGCTTTCCTGCCATTCCTGTCTCGGGGCAGACGGCCACGCGCAAGCTGGAGGACCGGATTGGGCAGGTTCTTTGTGGCATCTCGGCCTCCGCAAGCAAGTTTGCCTGCGACATGCGCCTCCTCCAGCACCTCAAGGAGGTGGAGGAACCCTTTGAGAAGTACCAGATCGGTTCCAGTGCGATGCCCTATAAGCGGAATCCCATGCGCTCAGAACGCATCAACAGCCTGGCGCGCTTTGTGCTCGGGCTCATGCCCAGCAGCTACCAGACCACGGCAACCCAGTGAATGGAGCGGACACTTGATGATTCGGCGCACCGACGCTTGACGGTGTCCCAAGGGTTCCTTGCGGTGGATGCCATCCTGGTGCTCATGAAGAATGTGGCTTCAGGGCTAGTGGTCAATCCAAAGATGATCGAAGCTCGTTTGATGCAGGAACTGCCTTTCATGGCGGCGGAAGTCATGCTCATGGAAGCCGTGAAGCGGGGAGGGGACCGTCAGGATCTCCATGAGGTCTTCCGAGTGGCGAGCATGGAGGCTGGTCGGGCGATCAAGCTGGAGGGTCGACCCAACCCGCTTCTCTCCCTTCTTGCCCAAAACCCTGCTTGGAACATGAGCGAAGCCGAACTCGTGGATATGCTGGATGCCCGTCGGTTCACGGGTCGTGCTGCGGATCAGGTGAAAGCCTTCCTGTCGTGCGAAGTGGCTGCTGCACTCCAAGGCCACAGGGCCGCAGAAATCGCTGAAGTCAGGGTCTGATCCAAGGAGTCGGTATGTTGAAACTCGCAGTGATCGGGGCCCAGAAGCTCCTGGGCAGGGAATTGGTGGAGGTCTTGGAGGCCCGGGATTGCTCGGTGCTGCCGCTATCCACTGGGGTCCTGACGGTGGCCGAGGAAGAGGGGGATATCGTGGTCTTTGCGCCCTCCCCTGCCCTCTTGGAGGGTCTGGATGCTTTGGTTCTGGCGGATGAGTTCCAAGATCCCGCCCTGCTGGAAGGATTCCCGGGCCGGATTCTGGATCTGCGAACGGTTCCGGATTCAAAAAGCGCGCCCATCCCCATGGTGGGCGGATGGCCCGAGGGCGCCCAACGGCTTCGCGGCCGCCCAGCTGTGGAGCAGGTGTTGGGTCTTCTGCCCCAGCTGGTGGATGGCATGGGAGATATGTGCGGAACCCACCTCCGTTCCATCGCAAGCCTGGGCGAGGTTGGCCTGGATGAACTCATGAAGCAATCCCTGGCGGTGCTTCATGGGGAGGAACCCGAAACCGAACCTTTGGGATACAGGGCCGCCTTCGAGATCATTCCCCAACTGTCCCGTGGGCGTTTTGTGGAAATTAAAGTGCCGGTATTCCATGGTGATCTGTTGATCCTGCACTTGAAGGCCGTTCAAGGCCAGAGGCTCAGCGCGAAGGAGGCGCCCCAGGCCTGTCGTTGGACTTTGGCTCCACCCACCAGTCGCGAGGTGGCCGTGAGCCCCGACTTGTTGGCCCACCTGAACCCGGCCGAGGATGGCCAGAGCGGAGTACTCACCCTGGGGTTCGACCCGGTGTTGTGGGGGGCTCTCCGCCCTGCCTTACGCGTCCTGGGACTTTAAAACTTGAGCAAATCCACACAGGGCACCTGAGGCGGTCCTTCTGGAAGGAGACCCTTTCCGAGGAGGGTACGCCGGAAGGATACCCCATGGGTGGTACGCGAGGTGGAGTCCTCTGGCGTGCATCCACCATTCTAGCCCTGGTGTACTAGGATATGTTTCTTGGGCCGTGCTAGGGATGAATCCCATTCGCTCGTTCAAGATGCTAACAGTTGTATTACATTCGTTTAGATGTGTTAATGACCTTGTAACTCAAAACGTTTCGAAGCGTTTCAATTCATGGCTATACTTGCTCCAATCCTGGGCACACATGGGTGCGCGGGTCCCCGGGGAGTCCAGCCATGTCCTACCGAGTCCTTTTGGTCAGCCCCCGAACCCGTGATCTCAACGAGGAACTGCGCGAGCTCAGGAAACGAGGCTTGGACATGGTGGGGGTGAGCACCTTCGAGGAGGCCTGCGAGGAACTCCAAGGTGATGGCAGCATCCACGCCGTCCTCACGGAATGGAGATTGTCCACCTCCAGGTCGGCAGGAAGCACGGTGGAGGGGCTGACCATCTTCCAGAAATTCCTCGCCCTGAGGCATGAGGTGAACCTGTTCCTCTTCACCAAGGAATCGGATTGCCAGGGCTTCAGCACTGGCGGCATCGTGAACGGCTATTTCTACAAAGGGGAGAAGGACTACGACGACATCGTCCAGAAGGTTCGTGCCGAAATCACCAGCAGCAAATCCAGGGCCCCCTTCCTGGAAGCTCTCATGGCCTACTCCAAGATGGCCAAGGATGCCTGGCACACGCCTGGGCACAGTGGGGGCTACAGTGTGAAAAACAGCGAATTTGCGTCGGATTACTACGGGTTCTTTGGCGAAAACCTCTTTCAGTCCGACCTTTCGGTTTCGGTGCCCCAGCTGGATTCACTCCTGGAACCCAGGGGCGTCATCAAGGAAGCCCAAGAGTTGGCCGCGCGAGCCTTCAATGCCCGGTACACCTACTTTTCCACCAATGGCACGAGCACCAGCAACAAGGTGCTGATCCAGACCCTTCTTAAACCAGGGGATGCCATCATCCTGGACCGGAACTGCCACAAAAGTGTTCATTACGGCGTGGTCATCAGCGGGGCGGAGCCCATCTACCTGATGCCCAGCGTGAATCAGCAGTACGGCATCTTCGGCCCGGTTCCTAAGCGGCGCATTCTTCGGGCCATGGACGGTGCGTTGGCGGCGGGCAAGAGGGTGAAGGCGTTGATCCTCACCAACTGCACCTACGACGGCCTGATCTATGACATCAAGGACATCGTGGAAGAGGCCCACCAGCGCGGAATCAAAGTCATCGTGGATGAAGCCTGGTTTGGGTATGCCACCTTCCACCCGGAGTTCTACCCGAGTGCCATGGCTGCCGGTGCGGACTACGCCACCCAGAGCACCCATAAGACCATGAGCGCCTTCAGCCAGGCCTCCATGATTCAGGTGGCGGACCCTGATTTCGAGGGCATCCGGGAGTTCTTCCAGGAGAACTTCAACATGCATGCCTCCACCAGTCCCCAGTACCCCATGATCGCCAGCCTGGATGCTGCCCGACGCCAGATGGTGATGGAAGGGTACAGCCTGCTTCAGCGGACCCTGGAGTTGAGCGCCACCCTGAGAAGGTCCATCAACAGCCTGAAGAAGTTCCGGGTGTTGGATTTGGAGGACCTGCTGGGTCCCGAGGCCAAGGAGGATGGCATCCGCCTTGATCGTACCAAGCTCACCATCGATATCAGCGGATCGGGTTACAGCAGCCGGGAGATCGAGCACCTCCTGCTGACCAAGCACAACATCCAGATCGAAAAGACCACCTTCAATACGATCTCCGTGCTCATCACCATCGGGTCCACCTACAGCAAGCTGAATAGGCTCTTCCTGGCCCTGGAAAACATCGAACGCATGTCCGGTTCCAGGAAGGAAAGCGACAGTTCCAAGACCTTGAAGGAGTTCAGGTTGGGGCTAAGTCCTATCAAGATCAGGCCCCGCTTTGCCTTCTATGCCGATGGAGAAAGGTTGCCCTTGCGTGACTGTACCGATCGGGTGGCCACCAGCATGGTGGTGCCCTATCCCCCGGGAATCCCCCTCCTGGTGCCTGGTCAGGTGATTACCGAGGAGATAGTGAATTCCCTGATGACGTACCGTGATTTCGGCGTGGAGATCCACGGTCTGAGCGAAGGTCTGCTGAAGGTCATGACCCTCCAGGAGGAATCGGACCTCAGCCAGCAGGGCTACCTCATGTCCAATAACTGTTTCGAGTAAGTCATGGGCGGACCCCTGAGCCTTCTTCCGGCGTTGGTCACCATCGGGGTGGCCCTGAGTCTTCGCCGCGTCTCCTTGGCCTTGTTGGCGGGGGTCCTCACGGGCGTCGCGGTGGTGGGGGCTGGGCCCACAGGCACGCTTCTGGGTGCCTTGAAGGAAGCCACCCAGGCGGCCTTGGAGCTGGAGCGGCTGAAGATTGTGGCCTTCATCCTCCTGGTGGGCGGACTCCTGGAGGTGTTGGCGGTGAGCGGTGCTTACCGCGCGTTTGCGGAATCCCTTGGGCGCAGGATCAATTCACCCCGTCGGGCCCGCATGGCCGCCTGGGGCGTCAGTTGCAGCCTGTTCTTCGATGACTACGCCAATGTCCTCATTTCGGGCTCCAGCCTGAGGGGCGTAGCCCAGCGGAATGGGGTTCGGCCTGCCATGATGGCCTACCTCGTGGATGTGGTGGCCGTGCTTGCCAGTGTGATGCTGGTCAGCACCTGGGCGGCCTTCGAAGGGGCCATTCTCGCCAAGGAGGCCGAGGCCATTGGTGTCACCAAAGGAATGTCGGAGCTGTTCCTGGGGAGCTTGCCTTACCATTTTTACACCTACTTGGGCGTATTCCTGACTCTGCTGGTGGCTTGGACCGGGCGCTGGTTCGGTGCGGGGTGGGATACCCAGGACCTCCCCTCCGAGGGAGATGGCGGGGAAGGAACAGAGGGAGCACGACCTTCCCATGTGCTGGTACCCGTCCTGACCCTGGTCCTGGGCGCCCTGGTCGGGCTCTTTGGGGTGGGATTCTGGAAGGTTCAGCGTGCAGGGCATGATCTGACGCTGATGGCCATCCTGGGCGCGGCCCCCGCGGTGGATGTGCTGATCGGAGCCACCCTCCTCGCCATCCTGGTGGCGGTAGTCCTCTTCAAGCGTGGCGGGTTGTTTGGGCGGTTCAGCCTTCCTCCTGCCTTCGCCCGCGGGGTTCGGGATATGTTGGAGATCGGAATCATCATTCTGCTGGCCACGGCCCTTTCTCATCTGACCTCCCACCTCGGGGCGGGAACCTACCTGGCACGCCTCGTGACCCAGGCCTTGTCCCCAGGTCTCGTGCCCCTGGCCATGTTCCTGCTGGCCAGTTTGGTGACGGTGTGTACAGGTTTCAGCTGGGGTTCCATGGCCATCGTGATGCCCGTGGCCTTCGCCCTTGCGACGACCGATCCCGGACGGTTGGTTCCCATTCTTTCGGCTGCGGTGATCACCGGGGCCGTGAGCGGCGAGCACCTCATTCCTTTCAGTGAAAAGGCGGTGCTTTCGGCAACAGCCTGCGGCATCAGCCCCGTGTATCACTTCCAGACCCACATTTTCCAGAGCTTGGCCGTGGTCCTCGCCGCAGCCCTGGGCTTCCTGATGGTGGGGTTCGGCGTTTCGGTGACCCTGGCCTTGATCCTGCCTGCTGCACTCCTCCTGGGGGCCCACTGGCTCTGGGCCAGGTAGGATGGCAGGCCCTTTCGCGATGTTTTGCCAAGGCTGAAGGTACTATTTGAGTCCTTCCACGATATAGAGCTCGCTCACACGACGTCGGAAGGTGAAGGCGAATTGGGAGGCATCGCGATTGGCGGCGACCTGAGGGGTCCCCAGGTAGCCTGTTTGGTCCGGTGGCAGAAAGGAAAAAAGGTGGCGTCGGGTGCCCAGGTCGGGATCCACCCGATGGATTTGTAGCGGTAGAGCATGGGGATCGCTGGACACGAGGAGGTACCTGGAATCCTGGTCCCACGCAAAGGGACTCTCTCCCTGCTGGATGCCACGGATGGGGCGGGGGGCCGAGCCATCCAAGGGATAGCGGGTGTATTCACCTCGCACCTTGGTGGTTCCAACCAGGAGATTCCCATCGGGGGAGAGTAGAAGGGGGCGGGGAGCCCTGACGCCCATGGGGGTCAAGGGTTTTGGTGAACCCTCCTTTCGGGTCATGGTGTAGAAACGCCAGTCCTGGCCCTTTTCCAATCCCGCAAAAAGGACTCGCTCGCCCTGACTGAACAGGACGGGATCGTCCAGACCCTCAAAGATGTCAGGAACCTTGAGGGTGAGGGTGGGACCGGTTCCGGTGGGGACCATCACCAGGGCGTTGGGCGCAGCATCAGGGCTTCCTGCAACATGGTTCATGCCCACATAGCGGCCATCCGAGGAAAGGGAGCGGGGGTTTCCGAAGGCCAGGCGCACGGGAGTCTTGCCATCCAAGGGAAGAAGCCAGGTCTGATCCCTGAGGGAGCCTCCATCCACGTGGGGCGACTCGAGGAGGACCAGGGCGTTGCCATCCGGCGTGAAGGCCAGGGCTTGGCTCCCATCCCGGAGGGACACATCCCGGGGTGAAGGATCCTTGAGCCCTTGAAGGTAGACACCTATGCGGTTTTGGTGCGCGGCCATGAGGGCGCGGCCGTCCATGGCCAAGTCCAGAAGCTCCAGATGCCCTTGACCACGCCAGACCAAACGGCGCTTGCCGTTCAGGGTCAGTGCCCAGAGGGCCGTTTGGTCATTCTGGAGCTCCGAGAACCAGATCTCGCGATCGTCCCCACGCCATGCCATTCCCGAAATGCCACCGCCGAAGGCATCGCCCTGCAGTGTGAAGAGGGCGCGCGTGGAGGTCCCTTCCACCAGAAGAATGGAGGTGTGCTCACCATTCCCGTCCACCAAGGCCATGCGGGGGCTTCTCCGGGCCATGCGCAGCAGTTTGAGGGTGCCGAGGCTGCGATGGAGGGTGGTGCCAGGTGGAGACTCCAGGCAGTCGTTGAACCCTTGGTCTCGGGTGAGCACTGCCATCGCGCGGCCATCGGGAAGCCAGGCAGCATCCAGGACGTGCTCCAGGAGGTCCCGGGGTCGGCCCCCGCCACCAGAAACCTGAGCCAGGATGCCCAGGGAACTCCCGGACCTATCTGCATCCCGGCGAAGAACGGCCAGCTCGTTGTGTTGGGAAACCGACAACAAGGTGGCTCGATCTCCTTGGAGGGGGCGGGCTTCCGTGGCTTCAGGGCTATGCAAAAAGAGTTCTGACGCTCGACCCTGGAATCTGCCTGAGAAGAAGACCGATCGCCCATCGGCACCGAATCGGGCGGCTTCAAGGGTTCCGGGTGAAAAGGTGAGGCGGGTGAAGGAGGGCGGGACACCGAGGGTGAAGGGGGGCCAATGAAAGAGTCCGGCGAGCCCCATCCACAGTCCGAAGGCAAGGGCACCAAGGGCCAGGGCGCCGAGGTGCGGGGCAAACCTGCTTCGCGGGGCCTGGGCCTTTAATCCGGTAAAACTGCCGGTGTGGGATCCGGTGCTGGCTTCCAGGGCAAACGCCAGGTCGTGGGCAGAATGAAAGCGCCCGGAAGGATCCTTGGCGAGGCACCCATGTAGAACGCGTTCCAGGAGTGGCGGGAGTTTGAGGTTGGGTTCCAGTTCGGGTGGGTCAGCCTTCATGATGGCGTGAAGGGTTTCAATGGCTGAATCCCCTTGGAAGGGGTGATGCCCCGTGAGCATTTCCCAGAGGATGACCCCCAGGCAGAAAAGGTCGGATCGAGCGTCCAGGGGGATGCCTCGAACTTGCTCGGGGGACATGTAACCCACCGTTCCCACCACGGTGCCCGCGGCGGTCAAAGGGCCCTCGTCTGAAGGAGGTCTTTGGGTCAGGGTCAACTTCTCGGTGGCGGCTTCCATGGGTGCGCATGGGGCAACCTTGGCCAGTCCGAAATCGAGAATTTTGACGCGACCTTCCCGGGTAATGAAAATATTATCTGGTTTGAGATCCCGATGAACGATCCCCTTCTCGTGGGCGGCGGTGAGCCCATGGGCGATCTGCAGGGCAATTTCTACGGCCTTTCGGGGCGCAAACGTCCTCCCTGCCATCCGGACGCGAAGGGTCTCCCCGGTGAGGAGCTCCATCACCAGGTAGGGCTCCCCTTCGTGGGTACCCGTGTCGAAAACCACCACCAGGTTGGGGTGGTTCAGTCCGCCCGTGGTTCGTGCTTCCAGTTCAAAGCGACGGAGTCGCTCAGGATCCTCTGTGAAGGTTCGAGGCAGGACCTTGAGGGCAACCTCGCGTCCGAGCCGGGTGTCCTTGGCTCGGTACACCACCCCCATGCCTCCGGCGCCGAGAAGGCCAAGAATCTCGTAGGGGCCAAGGCGAGTGCCAGGGCTCAGGGACATGGGGCCTCCGGGGGGCTTGTGCCTCCACTATAGCCAAAGCCTTGCGCCCATCAGGCGATTGGCGTCGCGCCCAGGGGAGCCTTTCTTTCAAGACATCGACGAGAATGGACAAGGAGGTCATATCGACGAAGATGATTCCGAGCGGGTGAACGGTAGGGGCGACCACCTCTGAAGGAGCTGCCCTATGCTGGAAGAAGCCTTAATGGGAGGGGAAACAGCGTGGTGGCTCGTCACAAGCCTCGACATGCCCGCAAGCCGATGGGCATGGTCCCTCCGGGGGAGGTCGCAGACCCGAGCCAGGTCCCTTCACCCCCATCCTTCAAGGCGGATGGAATCCCTTGGATCGCGGGAGCGGTGGCCTTCATGGCGGTACTGCTCTTTGTGTCGGTGCTCCAGGGCCCCTTTCTCTATGACGACCATGCCTATGTTCGTGAAAATTTACTCCTGCGGGACCCGCTTGGATTTCTCAAGGCGTGGACCACGCCCTTTCCACCGGCGCGACCCGAGATGGGTCTGTACCGCCCCTTGACCACCCTCAGTTTCTGGCTCGGTGAGCGCGTGCATGGATTGAATCCTGTGGGCTGTCATGGGATGAACGCGCTTTTGCACGGTGGTGCCTCGGGCATGCTGGTCCTGGTGGTTTCCCGTCTGGGAGGGGGGCGGCTGGCATCGGGGGCCGCGGGGCTGCTCTTCGCGGCCCACCCCGTGCACACGGAGGCCGTGGCTTGGATCGTGGGGCGATCCGAGGTGCTGGTGGGACTCTTCTGTTTCCTCTCAGTCCTGGGTTGGATTCGATACCGAAGGCAAGGTGGGATGGGGGCCCTGATTTGGACCTTGGCCGCCTGGTTCGCGGCCCTGGCCTCCAAGGAATCCGCGGCCCCCCTTCCCGCGGTCTTCGTTCTGGGGGACTTGTTGGGCATTTTCAAGGGGCCGAGGCGCCTGGGGACCCGACACCCTGCATGGCCCTACTTGGGCTTTCTAGCGGTCTTCCTGCTCTACCTGACCCTGCGATCCCAGGCCCTGGAGGTTCACGCCCTGGTGGCCCAGGAAGCCCGCGGAGAACTGGCGAGGAATCCTGGGCTATCCCGACTCTGGGCCTCCCTGGGGCTATTGGGAGCCTACGTGCGCCTGGTGCTCTGGCCCATAGGCCTGAAGGTGCATCACCCGGTGCCCTCTCTGGCCCACCAGATCCTGGGCTTCCTCTCCCTTCTGGGAGCGGCTTGGGTCAGCTGGCATCTTCGGCGATCGAGGCCCATGGCGACGTTTTGGATGGGCTGGTTCCTGGTCATGGTGCTGCCCTTCACCAATCTGATGGTGCCCACGGGAAGTTTCATCGCCGAGCGGTTGATGTACACCGCCTCGGCTGCAATCTGCGTGGGATTTGGCCTGGTGTTCCAGGGTCTTCAGGCGAGGCCCGCCTGGCGTGGACCGGTCTGGGGGACGGCCCTCGTGCTCATCCTGGCCAGCGCAGGGCTGACCCTGCTGCGCAACCGTGACTGGGCGGACGAGGAGTGTTTTTGGCGAAGGGAAAGGGCCGCGGCCCCAGGAATCCTCAAGCCCTACCTGAACCTCTCCCGGGTGGTTTGGCAGCGTGGGGCCAGGGAGGAGGCTATGGAATTGCTGCGCCAGGCCATGGCCTTGAGGGATCCGGGGTCGAAGGTCATCACCAGCGATCACCTGCAGGCCCACCTGAGGTACGGGAAATCCTTGGATTCCATAGGGCGTGCCGCCGAGGCTGTGCCCTACTTCGATGAGGTGGTTCGGGTCAGCGAGCGCCACCCTGCCCTGGCCCGGGAATTCCTGCCCGACACCTACCTAAGCCAGGCCGTGGCCCTCGTGGCCGCGGGGGATCGGGGGAAGGCCATTCAGGCCTACGAAAAGGCCCTGGCCCAACGGCCAGACTGGGGTGGGGCCTGGATGAACCTGGGCAACCTGCACCACACCGAGGGCCGGTTGGAGGCGGCGGTGGAATGCTTCCGCAGGGCGGTGACCGCCGAACCCACCCTCGGGATGGCCCATGCCAACCTGTCCCAGACCCTGGCGGATTTGGGACGCATGCCGGAGGCCGAGCTCGTTTTCAAAGGCATGCTTGCCCTGGCGGACACACCCCAGCACGACCTGGTCGTTGGGGTCACGGCAGCCCGCCTGGGCCAGCTGGACGTGGCCCGCCACAGATTGAAGCATGCCCTGGAAAGGGCCCCGGGCACCCCCACCGCAGGTCAAGCCGCCCGAACCCTCCGGAGCCTGGAAGGACGTCGATGAGTTCGACGGAGCTCCAGGATCTTTCCCTGATCATCCCCGTCCATCGTGGCGACGAGGCGTTTCTGGCATGTCTGGAAGCTCTTGCCCTCAGTCAGAAGCGCCCCCTGGACACCATCGTGGTGCAGGACGGTCCCGAGGCTCAGACCGGATCCATGCTGGAGGCGCGCCTCGGCTCCTGGTCCGGACTGGTGGTGGTGGATCTGCCTCAAAATGCCGGTCCTTCCGCCGCACGCAATGCGGGCGCCCTCCAGGCGCGGGGGAACATCCTTGTGTTCCTGGATTCCGATGTGGCCCTGCGGCCTGATTCGATGGAACGCATCCACCGAACCTTCGCGGGGGATCCTGGGATGACGGCCCTGTTCGGATCCTACGATGATTCGCCCCGTGCCAGGAATCTCCTCTCCCAGTACAAGAACCTCCTTAACCATCATGTCCACCAGCGAAGCAAGTCCGAGGCCTCCACATTCTGGGCGGGGCTTGGTGCGATCCGACGTTCGGTTTTTCAGGAGGTCGGGGGGTTCAACGAGCAGCTTCGGGGCATGGAGGATGTGGACTTGGGCTACCGCCTTCGCCGGGCGGGTCACCGGATCTATTTGGACAAAGGTTTGCTCTGCACCCACCTGAAGACTTGGACGGCCTGGAACCTCTTGAGGGCGGATTTCCTCCACAGGGCCCTTCCCTGGACGGCGTTGATCCTGAGGGAGGGAAAAATTCCCAACGACCTCAACACCCGGATGGGTGATCGTGTTTCGGTTATTGCGGCCTATGTGGGGCTGGGGGCGACCGTCTACAGTTTCTCTCAGCCCCAGGTTTTAAGCCTGCTGCCCCTGGCCCTGGGTGTGATGGGATGCGCCAATATCGGCCTGGTTCAGTTGTTCTACCGAAAGCACGGGCTGAGGTTTGCTATGGGGGCCATGGGGTGGCATGGGTTCCAATACCTGTATGCGGGGTTGGCATTTGGGTTGGGGTGGGTAAGGCACCAGCTAATCCAATGCGGAAGGATTGGGTGAAAAGTGAGAAAAATATAAATTAAACGTAGTCAAAAATGGGGACTACTGAAAACCAAAGCCCTCTGGGGAGCAGTTCCGTTCCGTTTGGGAGTGAATACGGTCCTTTCGGGAAAGGGGCGACCCTCCAGGAACAAAGGACAGAGATCATGATTGCAGTGCATGCATGAGACTGGGGGGAACCTGAATGCCAACACCGGATACTGCGGCCGCACTTGGGCATACGGAATTGGCTCACAGCTGGTCGATCACTCATCGCCAGAATTCCAGTGGCTGTGAACGCAAAGGGAGTATGTGGAAGGGTGCCGCCACCTTGGACATCGTCGTCAGAATCGAATGCCAACTGAGCCACGTTCCCTTGAAATGGTGTAACGAAATAGGGGTGTGCCTTGCGCAGTGATCAGCAGGCGAATTCTAAAAAAGCACATATCGTGTTTAGAGGCGGTTGCCCATGTTGGTGGCTGTGCAACACTCGCCAACGGCCAAAAATAATTTCCATGGAAATCGCCTTGGGACATGCACATGCGTATCAAGGGCGTTAGAGCGCCCAGGATTGGAGAAGCTGGTTAAGCCAGCTAGATCACCCTGTGGAATGGTAAATTGGCATCTATTATTAAGAATTATTTGTAGTGAAAAATATTTGATCTGATTCCGAAATGCTTTTCCTTTCTCTTGGAGAAACTATGCATGTGAAATGGAATGTCGCTCGTGGAAGGCTTCTTTGCTTGGTTGAGGTGGACCCCTATGCGCGATAAATTTTATCATTTATTTCAAAAAATCATCCCCGCGGTTCGCTTCCAGGCATCCAAAGGTATATGGTAATCTACTCTGTTATATTAGATGGAAGAAGAGTGAAGGGGGTTTCCGATAATGCAAGTGCTTTGGGGTTATCAATACAAGGGGTGAAATGCAATTTATCAATTTAGTTTTGATTATTACGACTGTGAATTTTGACTACAATCATTAACCGCATCCTGAGGCCTTATTCAATGGTGACAGTCGTTGCCATGGTGATACCTTTACACTTTGTATTTCGTTCGCCCACATATACAAGTTGGTTTTCATTGGGTAATTCAATTCTTGTTCCACTTGTTATCATTATAAATAGCGCTTGGCTTTCGCCATTACCTTGGACAGGGTTTTTCGGGGAAAAAAATTTATTTATTCGTTTATTGTGGCTATTTTGGGGATTATTGTTTTGCGAGATTTTAACTTTTATTGCAGTTGGATTGGATGTTTTGTTTTATTCAATACAAAATATAAAAGTGGATCTCATAGAACCTATTAAAATGAATGCACTTCTATGGGCTCCAGTGACCGCAGTGATAGGTCTTCTCATTGCCAACCGCGAACGCGAAGAAATGGAAAAACAACTGGCCAAATCCGAAGCTCAGGAGGCGCAAACGCGTCTCCTACAAAGTCAGCTCCACCCCCATGTCCTTTTCAATTCCTTGAATGGGTTGCTGGAGCTGGTTCACAAGGACCCGAATGCGGCGGAGACCTGTATTCGAAATATGTCGGACTTGCTCCGTAAGCTTTTGCAGGCTTCGGAGCAGAGCTTCTTCCGGTTGGACCAGGAGCGTCAATTGGTGGGCCACTACCTGGCCATGGAGGGCCTGCGGTTGGGGAATCGCCTGACGGTGGTGTGGGAATGGGCAGAGGGCATCGATGATCTACTTGTGCCGCCCTTGATGCTGCAGCCCTTGGTGGAAAACGCCCTCAAGCACGGCATTGCGCCCCACGTGGAGGGGGGGCAGGTACGCATTCGCGCCTGGGTCGATGGAAGGCTTCTCCACCTGGAAGTGTGGAACACTGGGGAGGCGCCCTTGCCCAGTCCACGCTCGGGAACGGTGGGTGTGAAGAATTTGAAATCTAGGTTGAAGTTGGCCTTTGGCGCCAAGGCGCACTACACCCTGGTTCGAGAGGGCGTGTGGACCAAGGCAGTCGTGATCCTTCCCATCCAGCGCGGAGAGGTATTGTGAGCCCATTACGAGCAGCCTTTGCGGACGATGAGCCCCTGGCCCGTGAGCGCTTGGCACGGCTTCTCACGGACCTGGGTTGCGAGGTGGTGGGGGAATTCCCCAATGGTCAGGAACTCCTGAAGTGGCTCCGGGCGGGAAACCGCCCCGATGCGCTCTTCCTGGACATCCAGATGCCGGGAATCTCCGGGCTGGAGGTGCTGGCGGAGCTCTCGGACCCACCGCCCACGATTTTCGTCACGGCCTTCTCGGACCATGCGGTGCGGGCCTTCGACCTTGCCGCCGTGGACTACCTGGTGAAGCCCATTTTCGCCGATCGTCTGGCTCGGAGCCTGGAGCGTATCCAGACCCGCCAGGTGGCGCCCCTGGAACAATCAACAGCACGCAACCTCAACATGACGCTCACGGAGCGCATCCCTGTGAAGGCGGGCGAGGGTGTGGTCTTCCTGGACTTCCGGCGCATCACCCATTTCGAGGTGGTGGAGAACGTGGTGTGGGCCTGGTCCGGCGGACGCCGCTTCCGATGCCAGTGGACCGCCATTCGCGAGGTGGAGGAGGCCTTCCCCAAGGCGGGATTGGTGCGCATCCAGCGCCATCTGCTCCTACGTCCGGAGGCGGTGGTGGGTTGGAAGAGCCTGATGGGCGGGCGTGGTTCCGTGCGGGTGGCCGAGGGCATCGATCTGGAAGTGAGCCGAACCGCGGCCCCTGGCCTTCGGGAGATCTTGAAGCTCAACCGCGGATAGGGTCACAGCTTTTCCACGAAGGACTTGATGGCCTCAAGGTACTGGGGCGAGGTGCCAATGTCGTTATGGCCCCGCTGGGCAATGAACCGAAGGGCCTTGGGACGTCCCAGGTAGAGTCCGTAGGCCAGGAAGGCTTCCTGGGGGTCAATGACCTGGTCTTCCTCGGCGTGGAGCACCAGGAGGGGGGCCCTGCCCTGCCGCAACCGCGGTAGAGGATCAAAGGTGGCAAGGTCCGCTGCGGAAAAACTGGAGGGCTCGGGCATGCCCCTGCGCGAAATGAAGGCGCGCAGGTCCAGGAACCCGCTCTCCCAGACCAGGCAGGCCAGTTGGGGATGGGTGGCGAGGCGGGCGGCGCACTGGCTGCCCAGGGAGCGGCCCATTATGCCCAGGGGCTTGGAAAGGCGCTCCAAAAGGGTTTGGAAGACGGCCTCCCCATCGTCCAGAGCATTCCGAAGGGTGGGTTCTCCTGTGGATCGGCCATAGCCCCGGTAGTCCGCCACGGCCAGTCGCACCCCGAGGTCGGCCAGGCGCAGGGCAAAGGGGTCATACTCGCAGGCTGTCTCCCCGTTACCTCCGAAGAGCAAGAGGGCCAGGCGGGATCCCAGGTCCGGGTGGAGGCGGACCCGGATACGGCCCCCAGGAACATGCACGAACAGATTCTGGGCACCCACGGGCGGTGGGGCATCCTCCTCGTGGGGAAAGAACAGGGTTTCGTTGAAGTGGGCGGAATCGAAGAGGGAGGTCATGGCAAATCCATTGGTTGGGTGGGAGTGCACATTCGCCACATGAGGATCGCACCGGCGGCACCCACATTGAGGCTGTCCATGGATCGGCCCATGGGGATGGTCACGAGGCGATGGCAGCGCCCCAGCCATTCCTTGTGAAGGCCTGGCCCCTCCGGACCCAGGACCAGGGCGGTCCGGGAGGCGGGAATCCAGGCTGCGGCATCCTGGGCATGGGGGCCGAGGGCGGCACCCACCACCTCCCCTCCCAGAGCCCGCCATGGGTCAAGGTGGTCCAGGGGCTCGTGGGTCTGGTGCACCGGAATTTTCCACGCCGCGCCCATGGAGACGCGCACGATACGCCGATCGTAGAGAGAGGGGCCCTTCCCGTAGAGCACCGCGTCCATGCCAAGGCCGGCGGCCGTGCGCAGCAGCAGACCCAGGTTCTCCTGGTGGTCCACCCGCGGAAGCACCAGAAGGCGCCGAGCCGTGAGGATGACCTCGGGATCCGGTGCCTCGGGCAGGCCCACGCAGGCGAGGACCCCGCGGTGGAAGGCAAAACCGGCCATTTCGTGGATCTGGGTTTCGGGCAGCACCAGCAATCGGGTGTCAGGGGGAAGGAGGTCCAGGAAGGCAGGGGCCAGTCCCGGGGTGGTGAGGAGGGAATGCACCTTCAGCCGACCCTGCGCCGCGACGGCAAGGGCGTCCTTCACAAGGATCTGCCCCTCGCAGAGGAAGCTGGGCCCATGGACGGGGTGCTGCAGCAGGCGGGTCCCATGGAGCCCGTGGTAGGGCATGAGTTCGGGGTCCCCGGGATGGGTGGATGCGTGGGGCGGGTGGGCCATGGATCTACCATGGCGGACCGCGCCCTTGCCCGCAACCGGAGGACAATGTTTGAATCGAGCCCCACCCAGGGAGGTCCCCATGCCCGAGTCCATCCTCGTTGCCCACGGCACCCTCCTGACCTTCGGAGACCCCTGTCGGGTGCTTCCCGACCATGGCCTCCTGGTGGAGGGTGACCGCATCCAACGCATGGCGCCCATGGAGGTCTTCAAGGACTTCAAAGGGCGGCGCCTGGAGGCCCAGGGGAAGGTGGTCATACCGGGGCTGATCAATGCCCATATGCACTTCTACAGCACCTTTGCCCGGGGCCTGGGGGGACTGGCCCCCAGCAGCGATTTCCAGGCCATTTTGCGCAACCTCTGGTGGCGACTGGATCGAGCCCTGGACCTGGAGGCCGTGGAGTTGAGTGCCCTGTCCGCCCTCTTCAATGCCATCCGGCGGGGAACCACCACCCTCATCGATCATCATGCGAGCCCCTGCGCAGTGCGGGGATCCCTGGATGCCCTGGCCGGAGCGGTGAAAGCATCAGGGCTCCGGGCCTGCCTCTGCTATGAAGTGTCGAATCGGGATGGGGAAGCCGCTGCAATGGCCGGGTTGGAGGAGAATGCGACCTTTTTGAGCAGATGTATCCTGGCGCAGGATTCCCACCTACGGGCGCTGGTGGGCCTCCACGCCAGCTTCACCCTGGGGCGGGAGATCCTGGGAAGGGCCGCTGAACTGGGTGCGTCCCAGGGGGTTGGCTTTCACATCCATGTGGCGGAGGATGCCAGCGATCAAGTCGACTGCATGTCACGGTATGGCCTCAGGGTGGTCGAGCGTCTGCAGGGAGCAGGGATTCTGGGACCGCGCACCCTGGCGGCCCATGGCGTTCACCTCGGCCCCAAGGAACGCAGGATTCTCGCGGATACGCGTACCTGGCTGGCCCATAACCCCCAGTCCAATCTGAACAACGCGGTGGGCATCGCCGATCTTCCTGCCTTGGTGAAGGATGGGGTGCGGGTGGTGCTGGGCACCGATGCCATGACGGTCTCGATGCTGGAGGAACTTCGGGTGGGACTCTGGGCCCAGCACTGGGGGCAGAGGGATCCCAGTGCAGGCTTCCAGGAGGTGGTCCACACCCTCATGGTGGAAAATCCCCGGCTGGCCTCCCAACTCTGGGAGGACCGCGTGGGGGTGCTGGAGGAGGGGGCCCTGGCGGATCTCATCGTGGTGGACTACGACCCACCGACGCCTTTGAACGTGGACAATGCCGCTGGGCATGTGGTGTTTGGACTCAGCCAGGCACCGGTGCATAGCACCATGTGTGGGGGGCGGATCCTGATGGAGGGATTTAGGCTTTGCCTCGACCTGGACGAAGGGGAGGTGATGGCGCGGTGCAGGGAATCGTCCCAGAAGGTCTGGGCGCGGCTCTGAAGGGATGTCGGGGCGTGTTACGCCTTCGTCCAGCGATTATCGCGGTCCACTTTTTCGCCGACGCGCAGCGCTCCGGGTTCCCTCAATCGGCGAGCAGTTTGAAACCAACCACGCATTAAGCTCCCAGGTCGGGTTCAGGTGTGGGACAGTCAAGGTCACCAAAGCGGGGACACCATGGTGGGTTTCGAGCGGGCACAGCGGGTGGCGGACCACCTGTGGGCAAAGGCTGAGCTGCGGGAGGCGCGGCCTGCGGGTTTTCTCGTGCTCCTGGTGCTGACGCTGCTTTCGGCACGCTATCCGACCCATACCTCCGGTGTGTGGGTGGGAGGGATGGGTACAGCCATGGTGCTGGGTCCATGGCTCTTGAGGATGATCCTGCCCTCGGGGAGCCTGCTCGCCTATCGACTCTCTGCGCTGATTCTGGCCCTGAATACACTGATGCTGGGCTTTGTGGCCTTCATGGAGACGGTGAAGTTACCTGCCCTGGAGGTGGAGGAACTGCCCCAGATGCGGTGGTTCTTTCAAGCCCTGTCCCTGCTGATTCCCTTGGGGTACCTCTTGGTGCAGGCTCCCGCAGCGGTGCGGAGGATGCGCTTGGCCTTTCGGGTGTCCGAGGCCCTTCCCGATCCAGTGGATTCCGAGGCCATGGACGAGGTCACCCGGGCCTTGGGTCAGGCCCTGGGGCGATCTTCCAACGCCGAAGATTCCTGGGCGGAATTCGAAACCGTTCCGGCCTCCCCCCGAAACCTCAAGGCCTTCCTGCGGCCTGATTTCGAGAAGCATGGCCTGTGGAGGGTGGCCATGGGCAAAACCTGGGCCGTGGTGGTGCACCGGGATGGCTCCCGAGCCGAGGCCGTACGGGTGGGTGGCTTGAAGCTGGTCTCCGATGACCCGAAACCGGGAACACGAAAGGTGCTGTGTCTTGTTCGCTGGAATTCCAACCTTCGGGAAGGACGCATTGCCTGGGACCAGCGACTTAAACTACAGGCCTGGAATGCCGGGGATCGGGGTGCGACGGTGCCCTCGCCCTACTGACCCACCTCGGCGTTGAAGGCCTCGATGAGTCGGTCGAAGGCAATCACCTCCTCCTCGTAGAGCCGCAGCCAGAATTCGGGATCCCACAGGGCCTGCAGGTCTTCCATGCTCCTCCCCTGCTGCTCCACCCAGGTGTAGTACTTCAAGTTGTGGAGGGCCTTCCGGTCCGTGTGGGTGAGTTCCTTGAAGTGGGCGGTGGTCAGGCGTTCCAGGCTCCCACAGTGGGCCCGAACGGCCTGGAGTTGGGTGAAGGGGCCCCGGGCTGCCGTGAGCTCCGCAAGGCGGGATCGGTACATGTCCACACTGTCCGTGAAGATGGTGGCCACCACATCCTGGGGACCCAACTCCCAATACTTGGCAGCTTTGATGGCGGCGAGCAGGTTGCAGAGGCTGCTGATGCCCAGAAGGCCCAGGCGCTGGAGGGAGTCTTCGGGGATCCCAAGCTGGGTCAGGAGTTCCCGGCCTTCGGGCTCGTTGAAGAGCCGGAGCAGGCGCATGCAATCCTCGTCGTCGATGGCCGCTACGGCATCGGTATTGCGGACGTTATGCACCCAGGGCACATGCTTGTCGCCAATGCCTTCGATCCGATGGTCTCCGAAGCCGTTGAGGAGAAGGGTGGGGCACTGCAGCGCCTCGGTGGCGACGGTTTTCATGGCCGGGAACACCGTCTTCAGGTAGTCCCCTGCCCCGATGGTCCCCGCACTCCCCGTGGCACTCACGAAGGCTGCAAGCCGGGTGCGGGAGGTGGCGAAGCCTCGGAAGGCTTCCTCCAGGGCGGGACCGGTGACGCTGTGGTGCCAGATGGGGTTGCCGAACTCCTCGAACTGATTGAACACAACATTGCGGGGGTCAGCCTTTAGCTCCCAGCCCTTTGCGTAGAACTCTTTCACATTGCTTTCGCATCCTGGCGTTGGGATTACTTCCGCACC
>CAZPUI010000003.1:0-27907 GCA_964589695.1 uncultured Solibacteraceae bacterium
GCGATGAGCACCACGGGGAAGAGGCCCTCGGGATGGCCCAGGCCCTGGAGCAGGGCGCGGATATTTGCGAGACCGCGCTTGATCCCCCAATGGCCCCGCGCCTCCAAGCGCTGGATGTTGTCCCAGGTCATGCCCATACCGAGGCCTCCGATGCCCTTCCCCATGGAAACATTCCCGGAAGTGGTTGGCGCCAAAAATCGAAAGTGGTCCTTGGCATGTGTCACAGAAGGGTCACATTGGATTCGTTCATCCCCCTGCCACCTGAGCGCTCAGGACTGGTACCCCCCGAAGAACCACTTTCCATCCCCCAGCACGAGGGGGACGGATTTTTATCCCTGGAGTTATCATGGCCGTCCTCAAATCCTGCCTCACCCTCGGTCTTCTGGCGGCAGGCCTTAGCCTGTGCGCCCAGTCGCCCGCCCTTCGCCTCGACCATGAGGACAGGAGCCAGAAGGTGCGCCCAAACGAGCTCCGCATCGTGGCCGAGCGTGGTTTCCGAGCCATGGTGGCGGGCTTCGAGAAGGAAATCGAGCCCGGGACCCTGCCCGATGGGTTCCCCCTGGACATTACGGACCTCTCCGAACTGAAGGGCGCCACCCTGGGCATGGGCTATCAGGTTCATACGGTGAACCCCGCGGAAGTCATGGGTGGCAGCGATCTGGAGCCCCTGGTGAAGGGCACCAGCATCTGGCATTTCCTGGTGATGGTGGACGCGCGTCCCGT
The DNA here is from genome assembly GCA_964589695.1 of uncultured Solibacteraceae bacterium. GTDB lineage: Bacteria > Acidobacteriota > Holophagae > Holophagales > Holophagaceae > CAZPUI01. The sequence goes on from CAZPUI010000003.1 coordinate 724, forward strand.
GGCCATCCTGGAAGTGGACCGCATCGACAATGCCTGGCAGGTGGTGGGCGTGGGTTCCGCCGAACTGGCCAAGGATGTGCACGCCATGGCCACCGAGCATGCCCGGAAGGGTGAATTCCGCTTCGTCCGCATCTACCAGGCCACCTCCGACCTGATGGAAGTCCGCCAGGCCGATTCCCCCGAGGCCCGGTACGTCCCCCTGGTCGCTGCCCGCCAGTCCCTGCGCATGGCCCGCCCCCTCAAGGCCTCCGACCTCCTGAATGGCCAGGAGATCCTGCCCAGCCTTCAGTCGGCCGTCCGCCACCAGCTCGCCCTCGTCCAGGAATAGCCCTCCACCCCCCCCCGATCTGGAGCACGACATGAACAAATTCCTCCTCACTTCGACCCTGGCCCTGGTGGGAATGGTCGCCACCGCCCAGACCAAGAACCTCAGCGTCCCCCTGCGGGTCCAGGAGCACAGCCAGTGGTGCTGGGCCGGCAGTGCCAAGATGATCACGGACTTCAAGGGCAAGACCTATACCCAGTGCGCCATGGTGAACTACGCCAAGAACATCAACTACGCCTGCGGCAACACCACCTTCAACTGGAACAGCTACGCCAACCAGCCGAACACCGCCTCGGCCATCACCTACATCCTGAACGGCTGCGGCGTGCCCAGCAGCTACATGTCCGGCTACCTGTCCTACAGCTCCGTCCAGAGCTACATCAACGCCAGCAAGCCCTTCGTGGTGCTCTGGAGCTGGACGAACGGCGGCGGCCACTTCGTGGTGGGCAAGGGCTACAGCAACAACGGCATCTACTTCAATGACCCCTGGCCCGGCAGCGGCTCCTACTACCGCACCTACAGCGCCAGCGTCTCCGCCTCCGACCGTCGCTGGACCTACACGAACTACCTCCGCTAGGCTCGGACGCCTCCCCACCGGCCCGGAATGCCCTGCATTCCGGGCCGGGGTGTATCTAGGGGCAAAAGGAGGCCTAGCGTAACCGTTCAGGCCCCTGCCATATGGTAGGGAAGCTGCGGGTGAGGAAGCCTGAACTGCGCTGCTCCCCGCGCCCACGGGCGCGGTCCTCTGTGTGCTCAGCGTTATCAGTTTGGTGGAGCCTGAACGGCTACGGCCTAGCTTTGAACTGCGTAATCCTTGTGTACGGGATTCTTCCCATCCAAGGACTTCAGCTGGGCCCGCAGGGGGCAGCCGAGCTTGCGAGCCAAATGGACAGCCAGAGGCAGCAGCATGGCCCGGGTCGCCTCCCATTCGGGGTAGGGCCCTTCCTCCGTGGTGGGGCCCTCCATGAGGATCTCCCTTTCCCCCACCTGCACCAGGATGCGGATCCGGGCCCGGGCGGTGGCGGCCGGGACCCGCACGGCCTTCCAGGGCACCACCTCCAGGACCACGGCCACCACCTGGGACCGAGGTAGGGTGAGCGTGCCCCAGGCACCCAGGCTGCCCCAACCGTCACAAGCAGGCACCCCTTCAAGGACCAAACCTTCCAGCCGAAGTGCCACCCCCCGCAGCCGAACACGGGCCCCCACCAGGGCGAGTCCAGCGCCATAGACCAGGGGCAGCCCCAGGATCGGCACCAGGGACCAGGTCTCCATCAGGCGCGCCAGGGGCACCAGCGCCACCGCAGCACCAAGGGCCAAAAGGGCCAGAAAGATCTGGGCCAGTCCGCCCACCCAACGCCGCGGCCGGCGGAGCTCCAGGTTATCTCCCTCCGCGGCCACCACCCTAAAATCGCCGGACGAGGCTGGGGTCCCCCCCAAGAAGGGGTGGACATTCACCAGATCGATGTGGAGCACAGCGTGGGGGGGTAGGGGCTTGTACATGCAGGAGGCCTCCCTTGGAACGCCCTATCCCTCGATGGCCTTCACCAGTTCCTCGATGGGGTAGGGCTTGTAGAGGCGGCCGATCACCCAGGGCTGGTCCATGAGGGTGCCCAGGTCGTGGGAGGAGGTGGAGAGCAATACATAGCGGCAGCGGCGCATTTCCCATTTGCGCAGGATCCAGGTGCTCAGGTCCCCGGTGAGGTCATGGCTCTCGGTGAGCAGCAGGTCCACGGGACTGGCGGTGATGGCGGCTTCCGCCTCCTGCTGGCTGGAGGTGGCCACCAAGGTGCGTCCCTGGCCCTCCAGCACGGAGGCCAGGCGCTTGCGGAAGAAGGCATTGGGCTCCAGCAGCAGGATGGTGCGGATGGGCGCCCGCCGCTGGATCTCCTTGTCCGAAAGGCCCAGGGCCACCAGGGCGTTGCGGGTGCTGGACTTGAGCTCGGGAAGGGCCGTGTGGGCGTGCAGGTCCCGCAGGGGCTCGATCATCTCCTTGCGCTTGGCATGGCCGGCGATGTCGCAGAGGCTGGCCGTTCCGCGCACATCCAGGTCCTCCCTGGCCAGTTCCCCCTTGAGGAAGTCCACGATGCGCTGGGAGAAGGGCACGCTGAGGATGAGCCAAGGGTCCGTGAAGACCTGCTGCATGGCGTAGAGGGCCTGGAGCCTCTGGCCACCCGTCTCCCCCTGGTAGGCCACCATCTGCAGATCCAGGGCCGCCTCCCTTTCTTTCACGCACGCAAGGGCCTCGGCATGGCGACCGAAGCGCCGCACGATCTCATGAATGCGGTCATGCACCTCCCTCCGGGCATCGGGCCGGACCTCGTCCAGGAAGTCCTGGAAGGCATCCGCCAAACGCTCGTAGAGCCCCTTGTCGAAGACGTGGAGCTGCTCCAGGGCGAGGGCTGCGGCCGTCCACTGGCCGGCACCCTCCCGGGCATCGCAGACCCGCCGTGCCAGGTGTTCCAGGGCGTTCACCTGCTCGGGGGGGAAGGGTTGGTCGAAGCCCGGAAAGGCTGTCAACACGCCTTCGAGCGAGGCCAAGAGCACCTGGGGGAAGATCAACTCCTCGGACTTCTTGAGCAGACCCAGGGATGCGGCGGGCGTCCCCAGCCGACCCAGGGCCTGCACGAGGGCCAGCTGGTACTGCAGGGGCTTGCCGCTGTGGAGCTGCATCAGCAGTGCGTTGACCGCGCTGGGATCCCCCAGCTTGCCCAGGGCCTGGGCAGCATCCACCAGCAGTTCGTCCTGGCTTTCGGTGGCCAGGAAGCCCATGAGGGGTTTGACGGCGGCCAGGCTGCGGTTCTCCCCGAAGAAGCGGATGGCCTCCCGCACCCGGTCCACCTGGCCGGAGCGGAAGAGTCCCAGCATGGCGTTGTAGCCCGAGGGCAGCTTGCCGATCTGGTGGATGGCCACCAGGCCGATTTCCTTGATGGGATCATTCATGGCCCGCAGGAAGAAGGGCACCAGACGGTCCTCCTCCCGGGCTCCCAGCACCTCGATGCCCCTCCGCCGAAGGTTGGGATCGGGGTCCTCCAGCAGTTTGTCCAGACGCGCCCTTTCCTCCGCAGGCAGGAGGCAGAGGTAGGCGAGTTCCACCCCGTCCCCCCCGAGGTGCCCCCGGAAGGCCTCCTCCAGCATGGGCAGGGCCTCTTCCAAGGGCTGCAACCCTGCTTGGACCCGGGCCGCCACATGGGCGGCAATATCCCCCAGGGCCTGGGACCAGGCGGCCTGGAGGGATTCCAGTTCCTCCAACGTCTGGGCCACGAGGCCATTGAACCCCATGACCTTCCCTTCCAGCAGCAGGCCGATGGCCTTCACCAGGAAGGTCTCCGTGGGGCCCCGAGCCTTGGCCCCCGCCAACTCAAGGGCCTCGACATGTCGGCCCCCCTTCTCCTCCACGGCCTGCTTGAGGCCCATGAAGGCAAGGGGAACCCGGGGGTTCATGCGCTCCCCCAGCCGCACCAGGAGGTGCTCCTTGAGGGCCTCCCGGGACACGCCCTTCATGGTGGGCAGGAAGGCCTGAAGGCCCGGGACGTCCGCATACGCCTCCTTGGCCTCCTGGAAGAGCTGCACAAGAAGACCTTCCGCACCGGCGTGGGGCAGGAAGGTGAGGACATGCAGGACCAGATGACGCGCCAGGGCGTCCCCCAGGTGGAAGGCATCCATCAGGTCGGCCAGGTGGGGGCCATCCACCATGGCCACCAGGCCACAGGCCCCCTGACGGGCATTGTCAGGATTGGATTCACCGGCCAGGAGGGCGGACAGGTAGACCTCGAAGGGGTGCTCGGGTTGGTAGGCCGCCAGTTCCCGGTCCAGGATCCCTTGGCGCTCGTGCTCCCGCCGGGTGGCCTTGAGCTTCAGCAGGCCTTCCATGGCCCGCCGGGTGCACAGGCGGCCCAGGGCCGCGCACCCCAGGTCGAAGAGTCCCAGATCCTCCTCGGGCTGCAGCATGTGCATGAGCACGGGCTCCCACTCCGGCCAGTCGAAGTCCCAAACGGACTGGAGAATCACCTGGCGAAGCTTTCGGGGTGTGGTGGTCCGGGCCAGGCGCTGTCCCAGCTCGGGCAGGGCCTGCTGTTGGAGCACCTGAAGGCTGCGGGTGAACTGGGCCAGAAAGGTCCGGTCCCCTTCGATGTAGCCCGAGAGCAGGGCGCGCAGGGCGTCCAGCTGGGTGTGGGGCACGAACCGGGGGGGCTGGGCCATGGAAATCCGTAGGAAGGGGCGTGGGCTCGAGGATGTGTCAAAACCTAGGACAAGGCCAGAGGTAAAAGCATCAACCGGGCCAGTTCAGCGAGCTGACCGTAAGCCTTCCGTGGTGATGGACCGCCCTTGCCTCCGCAGGTGGTCAGCCACGGGGTCCCTTGGATAGGCCTTTTCCAGCCTTGCGAGCCCTTGTCGGGCCTGGATGGGATGCCCGAAGGGGGTGCCTGCCTCCAGCTCCGCCAGGGCCTCCAGAGTCCACCAGCTCCCTGGATCCAGACGGAGACCCTGGGTCACGTCCCGCCGGGCTGCCGCCACATGGGGGCATGGATCCTCGCCCTGAGCCAGGGCGTGCAAGGCCCACCAAATGTGGAGCTGGGCTCGGACGCCGTACTGTTCCACGTCGCTGGGGTTAGGCGGATGCCTTCGTTCCAGGGTTGGGTGGGCTCTTCCATGGTTCAGGGATCGTTTGCTGGGAGGGTACCACCGAGCAGGGCCAGCTTCGCGGCCCGGGACAGGCGCTTGAGGACCCGTTCGCGCTTGAGGGCCTGGCTGCGTCCCGGAACTTCCTCGCGATAGACCACCTCCAGGGGGCCCCGACCCCGGGTGTACCGGGCGCCCCGCCCCTCGCGGTGGGCCTCCACGCGCGCCTCCAGATCCGGGGTGATGCCGGTGTAGAGCGTGCCATCCCCGCAGCGGAGGATGTAAACAGTCCAAGGGTGCCCGTTCATCAGAACCGCAGGGCCAGGGTGGCCCCCCGGTAGCCCGGGCGCAGCTCCGGAACCACCCTCCAGGTCGCACGCGCGTTGACCTTCACCACGGTCCGCCCCACCCAGGAACCCAGCAGGGCCCCCGCCAGGACATCCGAGGCCCAGTGGGAATCCTGCACCATGCGTCCAAGCCCCACCAAAGAAGCGGCACCATAGGCCACCCAGGGCACCCAGCCCTCCGGGTGGTGCTCCGCCAGCACTGCGGCCACGGCGAAGGCCTGGGTGGTGTGACCCGAGGGGAAGGACTCCCGCCCCGACAAGGGGGCGAAATAGGCCGCCCCGCGCCCCTCGTTCGGACGGGCCCGGCCCAGCCCCTCCTTGAGAACGGGCACCAGCAGGGCCCCCGTGAGCAGACTGGCCATGAGCCCATCCACGGCCCCCCGCTGGAGTCGAGGCCGATCCCCCAGGGCCCCCGCCACCCAAAGCCCTCCCAGGAGGGCCATGGAGGCCTTGGGTCCCAGGTGCACCGTGCCCCGGGCAAAGCGGTCCAGATCCTTCGAGGAATGGCGCTGCAGCTCGTCCCGAAGGGGGCGATCCAGGATCAGGGCCGTACCCAGCACCGCCGACAGCGCCAAGGCCAGCTTGTTCCAATCGGAACGGCGCCAAGCCCCGGGCGCCCTCCACAGCGCTTGGCCATCCTCCACGAGCACCTTGGGCAGCTCCACCCACCGCGGTGGTTCCTGGGCCCCCATCCCCAGGGCACATAGGAAAGCAAAAAGGACAAAACGAGGCATACCCCAGGCTAGCGCCACCATGCCAGGAGACCGAAATAGATCAGGTTCCCCGCATAGAGCAGGGTCGTGGCACAGCTGCGCCAGAGCCGTGCGGGGGATTTCACGGGGTCGGTGAAGTACCGGTAGCCATGGAGCAGGCCCGCCTGGGCCAGGTAGAGGCCATAGCTCAGCAAGGACACGGCCAGGGCCTTGGAGGGCAGGGTCCCCAGGGAGGAAACCAGCGCCACGCCGCCGAAGGCCAGGTTGGCGAACCCCACCTCGTAGGCCCAGTCGGGTCGCTCGGTCTCCCAACCCATGCGCTTGGCATCGTCCTGGTGGAAGACCACGTGCCGGAGGAAGGCAAGTACCCCCACCACGCCCACCGCACTGAGGGTCACGAGACGCAGGGCCTTGTCGGGCTGGGCGTCGAGGACGTAGTACCCGGCGAAGAGGCCGAGGGCACCGATCGCCATGCCCAGGTAGCTCAGGATTGCAGCCATCGGAACCTCCCGGAAGGTTGCGGGAATCCTTCCCGCGCAGGAGGCCCATCGACCCCACGCCGGCGTCGGATGAGTCCGTACTGCCTGGGTTGAACCCTGCCGTAGGGTCCACCCACAGGGCGCGCCCCTGCGGGGAAGAGGTTGATGGAGGGAATTGATGGTCAGGTGTTCGCGCATCCCAGCTCGGCAGCTCCCGGCCCAGCCCCAAGGGGGACGATGGAAAGGACCTCAAACCGGGTGTGATCCGGAGATTCCTTGACGATCATTCGGTTGATCATGGAATCTGCAAATTAAAAGTCGGTTTTCAGTGTCAAATTCCGGGATTCCACAAAGACGATTCGATGGCCTGCAAAGGGTGACGGGCCTACCTTGGGAAGGTCGGTCGCGCCCCTGGGGGCCACCGCCTCCCGGGAGACCCGCATGCCCAGCTCCGTGAAGCCTCAAACCTCCATCTTCAGCAAGGGCTACGACCCCCAGCGCTCCGAGGGGGCGGCCATTCCCCCGGTCTTCCGGACCTCCACCTTCCTCTTCAAGACGGCGGAGGAAGGCAAGCGGGCCTTCGAGATCGCCTACGGCCTGAGCCCCATGAAGGAAGGCGAGAGTCCGGCCCTCATCTACACCCGGGTGAACAACCCCAACAGCGAGATCCTGGAGGACAAGGTCATCGGCTGGGATGGTGCCGAGGAAGCGGCCCTCTTCGGTTCCGGCATGGGCGCCATCAGCAGCACCTGCCTGGCCGTGCTGCGCCCCGGGGACACCCTGATCTTTGCAAGCCCCGTCTACGGTGGCTCCGAATACCTTTTCCGCCACATGCTCCCGCTCTTCGGCATCAAGACCAAGGCCTTCAACGCCGGGGCCACCCGGGAGGAGATGGAGGCCATGGTGAAGGACGATCCCACCGTGAAGGCCATCTACCTGGAGAGTCCCGCCAACCCCACCATGATCTGCTCGGACATCGGCGCGGCCCGGGCCATTGCCGACCAGTACTCCACCCCGGAGCGGAAGATCCTCGTGATGGTGGACAACACCTTCATGGGCCCCATCTTCTCCAACCCCCTGAAGCTGGGAGCCGACCTGGTGCTCTACAGCGCCACCAAGTTCTTCGGTGGCCACTCGGACCTGGTGGCGGGCATCACCATGGGCTCCAAGGCCCTCATGGGGCCGGTGAAGGTGTTCCGCACCATCCTGGGATCCATTGCCGATCCTGACACCGCCTGGCTCATCCACCGCTCCCTGGCCACCCTGCAGCTGCGCATGGAGCACCAGCAGGAGAGCGCCCTCAAGATCGTGGAATTCCTTCAAGGCCACCCCAAGGTTTCCGACCTGGCCTATCCCGGCCTTCCCCGGATGGGGGAACACCAGGTGGAGCTGTGGCGGAAGCAGTGCACAGGCACCGGCAGCCTCCTGGCCTTCAAGGTCAGGGGCGGCGAGGCCGAAGCCTTCCGCATGCTCAACGCCCTTCACCACATGAAACTGGCCGTGAGCCTCGGCGGCGTGGAAAGCCTGGTGCAGCACCCCAGCACCATGACGCATTCAGACATGAGTCCCGCGGAAAAGGCCGAAGCCGGCATTACGGACAACCTGATCCGCCTGAGCGTGGGCCTGGAGGATGTGGACGACCTCATCGCCGACCTGCGCCAGGCCCTGGAATTGGTCTGACGTCCGTTCCGCAGCTCATTTCAGGGGCTTCTGGAAATGGGAACGATCTCCCACCCCACCTCCCTTGCCTGGGTAATACACCGGGAGGTTCCGCGCCCGCAGAACGTCCGCACAGGCAAGGTATTGTTGGTCTGAACCAGGGTTGGCGCCCGAGAGATAGACGGTGCTCGGCGCCAGCTGATCAATCAGGTAGAGGTAGGGCTCAAACTCGGCCTCGACCTTGTTGCTATGGCTATGGACCGTAAGCATGACGATATCGATGGGACCAAAGGGTTTCAGAAAGTCGATTTCTTTACGGAATTTTGCGAGCGATTCCGGATTGTTTTCGCTGACGTGCAGCCCAGCGTGGAAGATCTTGACCCCATCGGCTTCCACAAGGTAGCCCACACCACCGGCACTGGCCGGAATTACATGCACCTTGATCCCACCCAGGGAGACGGTTTCGTGGGGCTTTGGGAACCGAATTGAAGACCTCTTGTCCAAAGTCGCGTCTTTGAAATCAGGCTTAAAACTCGCCACGACCTTCACGGCGGGGATCAGGGTGGCCATTGCCAGGAAGGGCTCGGCTTCCAGCTGCATCCGCTCCATGTGATTGAGCAGGATCGTCACCTTCTGTCCAGCCAGTTCGCCCGAATGAAGGTTGCCGTTTGCAAGACCCCCTTCAGGGTCAGCACTGCTGGCGTCTTCCATCGTAAAAACCAACAGGTTCCCTTTTGTCTTGACCGCGTAGGATCCCATGGGTCGCAAGGGCCAAAGGTAGGCCTCGCCCGTCCTGAGCCGCTGGGTGAGCTCCTTAGCCTTGCCGTAGTTGGTTTCCACAATGGTCTTCGGGTCAGCACCCGCAGCGAGCAGCACCTCCGCCACGCTGCGATAGCCATGTTTGGCGGCGTAATAAAGGGCCGTGTGCTGGCTTGTGTTCACGGCATGCACATCCGCACCATGCTGGACCAGCAGCCGCGCCAGCGCCGCGGAGCCGCTCCTGGCGACAAGGTGCATCTCCGTGTTGCCCTGCGCATCGCGGTGATTGAGCTCGGCCCCATGCTCCACGATCAGCCGAACCAGTTCCAGGTTCGCGGCACCACCGCGAAGGGCCACCTGGAGCACGGTTCCATGGATGGTGGAGGTCGCAAGGGGCCCCTTGGTTGGATCCGACGTATTGACCTCGGCGCCATGCTGGAGCAGGTATCGGGCGACCCTCAAATCTCCGTACTGGGCGGCCCAGTGAAGCGCGGTGATGCCATTCCGACCCTTCCGATTGATATCCGCACCCGCATCGACAAGTGGTTTGATCAGGTCAAAGTCAGGTCCATACCCAATGCTGGCAGCGATTAACGGCGTCTGATTCCAGTTGTCCACCACATTGACATTGGCTCCCCTGTGGATCAGAAATTTGGCGATTTCCACCTGTCGGCGCAAGGTTTGACGGTTCAAACAGGCCCTCTGGAGGGGCGTTCGGTCATCCGGATCCCGGACATTGAGCCATTCGGGATGGGCTTCGAGGAGGGATCGAACCTTGGCGAGGTCTCCCGCGTCCACGGCCAGGTGGATGGCTTCCGTCCGGGCCGCGACCTTGGGCTGCCCCCCTTGGGTGGTTTGGCCCTGCAACACCTCCAGGATGGCCGCGCGCACTGTGCCGAGTTCCAGACCTTCTGGGCGTCCCGATGCTCCCAGCCACACGAGGTAAGGAACAATGCGAAGGTCAATCATGCTGTCTCTCCTTGGATGACGAGGTTCCAGAACCATCGTGGGGTGCACCTGTCGTGAGTATCCCCACAGCGGAGAGGCGTAAGGCTTGACATGTTGAGACATATTATTTCGGTGGCGTCATCGCCATGTTGCGAACATGTAATACATCCCACGTGAATTTGGCCCTAGGCTGGGATCCATGACCCTGCATCGCCGCCATCGTCGCGTGTTCGCCCGCTTTCGGAAGGTGGGCTCCCGGCCCTGGGTGTCCAGGGTGGGCATGGTATTGCTGGGCGCTGCCGTGCTCGCCGTGGGCATCATCCTCGTGCTACGCCCGCTGGCCCTCGCCTATTCCGCAGGGATCATGGTCAAGCAACGGATGCACCAGCGGGCCAACAAGCACCACGCCGCCCTGGCAGCGCATTTCTCATCACAGCTCGCGCCGCCCTTTGACCCCTCCTCGGCACCACCGGAGGTCATCTCCCGTTGGCTTGACCAGGAACCCCATGTGGTGGCGATCATGCGACGCCCGCAGGGGCAGCTGTGGGTCAACCGAGACCGCAGGCTCATCGCCTCGGAGCGGGTGGCCGACTATTCGGAATTGGCGCGCCTCGCGGAACGAACCTTGAGGGAAAACGAGCTCAGCGCCTGGAATGCCACCGGTGGGCTGGGCTGCTCCGTGAGTCCCTCCTGGATCACGTTCTGGGAATGGCGTGCGGACAGCCCCGCGCTGGGCGCCCTGCTCGAAGGTTGCGGCCTCGGACCGGATTCCGAGTTCATCGCGGCCTTCCAGAGTGGAGCGTCGGGTGCCGTGCCGATGCCCTGGGTGAAGGGGCCCCCTCCCGAGGCTTTGAAGCAGGCCTCGATCAAGACCATCGATGGCGTGAATTTCTTCCCCGACGCCTGGTCCCTTTGGATCGTGGCCAAGGAACGGCCGGAGCATGACCCGGATCGGGCGTACCGCCGAGCCCTGCTGTGGGGATGGATCCAGTCGGCCTCCATTGCGGGTGCGGTGGGCATCGGTTTCGTGTTCCTTCGAAGGCACAAGCGGCGGGACGCGCTGGACGCGGATCGCCTGGCCAACATCACCCACAGCCTGAGGACCCCTTTGGCAGTGCTCAAGTTGCGCTGCGACACCCTGCGTCTGGGCCGCGCCTCGGAAGAGGATGCCGAGCACGAACTGAGCCAGATGGGGATGGAGGTCGATCGCCTGGCCACCGTCATCGACCAAGGACTGCGCCGATTCCGGGGCCAGCCTGTGGAAAGCGCCCGGGAAGCCGTCCACCCGGAGTGGTTCCGCCGGTTCACGGAAGAACTGCAACCCGCCTTCCAGGCCGAGCAGCGGTGCCTTGACGTGGATCTCACGGAAGCCTCGGCCTGGGCGAACCTCGCCAGCCTGAGGAGTGCGCTCCTCACCCTCCTCGAAAACGCCCTCAACCACGGAGCCGGAAAGGTCACGCTTGTGACCAAGGTCCAGGGACATCATTTCGTCGTCCAGGTGGCGGATGAAGGCCCCGGCCTCGATCCTGAGGCCCTGCACCGACTGGGCCGCCCCTTCCAGCGCCTGCGCCAGCCAGGCCAGGAAGGCTTCGAGCGTGATGGCCTTGGCCTGGGGTTACACCTGCTCATTCAGTCTGCCTTTGAAGAAGGTTGGGGACTCGAGATGGCCTCGGGTCCAGGAACCCTGGTGACCCTGCGCATGCAGGCCGTGGAGGTCAGGTGACGCGGATCCTTATTGTGGAAGACGACGAGGCGATGGCCAGGCTCCTCGCCACCAACCTTCGGTTTGAAGGGTTCGAGATCTTCACGGCCCGGGATGGCGTGGAGGCCTTGGACATGCAGGCCACCCATCGCGCGGATTTGCTGGTGTTGGACCTGATGCTGCCGGGGCTGGATGGTTTCCAGGTGCTGCAGGAACTGCGCAACCGGAACGACCCAGCTGCCGTCATTGGCCTCACCTGCCGGAAACGGGAGATCGACCGACTGAAGGGATTGAACCTGGGCGCGGACGATTACATGGGCAAACCCTTCTCGATCCTGGAGTTGGTCGCCCGCATTCGTGCCATCCTGCGTCGGGCCAAGGCTCCCGACACACCGCCCCAGACCTGCTCCGGGGCCTATGTGCTGGACCATCTCCGCATTCGGGCCACCAAGGAGGGCCAGGATCTGCAGCTCACGCCCCGGGAGTTCCTGATCATGGCGGTGCTTTGCCACCATGCCGGGAGGACCTTGACCCGCGAGGACCTGCTGGAGGCCTGCTGGGAGCCGGATGCCCGACCCAGCCTCCGGACGGTGGACGTGCACGTGGCCCGCCTGCGGCGGAAACTGGACGCGCCGGGCGAGGAGCCCATTGCCACCGTGTCCGGAAAGGGCTACCGCTGGGTGTGCCCCAGCTAGGTCCAACCCAGATACCTCACCCCGGCACCCCTGGCTTCCGCAGGGGCACCGGGCCCGGGGATGCGGCCCCGGGGAAGGGTTCGTTCAAGAACTCAGGGCAAGGCCCAGGTCTACTTCCACAGGCGCCGGGCCACGTAGAGCCCCACCTCCCGGGTGGGCTCGAAACGCCTGCGCACACCTTCGTTGTCGAGTCGCCCCTGGCCGCCGGAATTGGTCAGCATCCCCAGCCGGAGGCCCAGCCTCCACTGCTTCCACTCGGGGGAGGTCACCAGGAGGCCCAAGGCGCTTTGCACACCCGGCATGGAGTTGTCCACGGAAGGTGGATACTTGACCGTCTTGTCCTCCCTGGGATACCAGCTCCACGTGCCCGAGGTGCCACGGATGTTGGTCTCAGCGATCCGCAACTCCGGCAGGAAAGCCACCTGCCAATCGTGTCCCCAGGTCAGTTGGAGACCAATGGCCGCATAGGGTCGGTGGGTGTAGGTGTACCGGATCCTCCCGATCTGAGGACCACCGAAGCCCCCGAGCTCCGACATCCGTTCCTTCACACCCTTCAGGGAATTCATGACCCCGAAAATCCAAGCCAGGTTGAGGCCGTTTTCGCCCCATCCCCGGGTGCGCAGGCGCAGTTCGGCCACGGAGAAGCCCATGGAGGGAAGCCCTTGGTGGCGCACGGTGTGCTGACCGATGTGGAGTTGGAGCTGGGGCCCTTCGGCCAGGCCCGGGAGCACGGCAAGCAGGGAGCCGAGGATCATGCCCTTCATGCCTGGCCTCCCACGGTCACCTGCAGGGTCCTGGTGACGGAGTGGAAGGCCTCGTTGGTCACCGTGAGCTGGTAGGTGGAGGTGGCGGAAGGCTTCACGGTGATGGCACCGCTTCCCTTGGCGGAATACTCGAAATAGATCGTCCTGAGCTCCGGGGTGAATTCACGAATCTGCACCTTCATGGTCGGGGTGCAGGTGAACTTCAGTTCCACGGCCTCCCCGACCGCCACCCGCTCTGGGCTGGCACTGAAGGTCACGATGGCGGGGGCTTCCACCACCTTGATGGGGTGGCCCAGGGCCCAGCCATTGGACAGCCGTACCTCCACCCGGTCCGCCCCAAGGGTGGAGGGGGCGGTGTAGACCCCCTTGGCGTCCACGGTCCCGCGCTGGGCCGACCAGGTGAGCCCCGTGGTTTCGGGCACGCCACCAAGGTCCACCTGGAATGCCTGGGAGGTTCCCGCGGTCACAAACAGGGCCATGTGTGGGGAATACGTGTATTCCTTGGGCAGGTCCACCGGCTTCAGGCTCCCCAGGGTCACCCAATCGTCCGAACTGCAGCAGGTGCATCCACCCTGCAGAGCCAGCAGCAATGCGCCGGCCACCATCCATGTCCCCCGCATGGGCCCTCCTTCAAAGGTCCCAGTTTAGGGTGGCCATGGCCCGGTCTTCCCACCATCAGCTCATGGTGCGCGCCAACCCGGCGAGGGAGCCTTGGAACTCCGCCGAACGGATGCAGCCCCTCCAAACACGGGCAGGGCCCCATGGACAGCGCCGTCAGCCCTTGCGCAGCACCCAGGTCGTCATGGCCCGCTGGCCCTGGACCAGCGTGGTCTTCAAGGGGTCCACAAGGGTGCCCTCCAGGCGCGCCGTGAAGGCCAGGAGCCCCGCCTCATCCACCAGGAAACGATCGGTGCCATCCGGCAGACGGTACCGCCCCTGACCAAGGCTCTGGCAGCGGCCCTCCATCCCGATGGAAGTGGCCAGGCGGCCGAAGAACAGCCCGCCGGGTTTCAGCAGCCTCCAGGTGCCCCGCAGCATGGCCTCGAAGTGGGCGGGGTCCTTCGCGAAGTGGAGCACCGCGATGCTCAGGACCACCTCCGCACAGGCATCGGGAAAGGTGCAGGCCTCCACGGGCTCCACGCGCAAGCGGTCCAAGGGCAGCTCGGGCGCCCGTGCACGCACCCGCGCCACGGCCTCCCCATCGATATCGCAGCCCCGCACCTCGTAGCCCTCCTGCAGAAAATGCACGAGGTTGCGCCCTTGCCCGCACCCTGCGTCCAGGATCGACATCCCGGGCCGAATGTGGCCCCGCAGGAGCTGGTCAAAAAGGTAGATGTCGATGGTTCCGAAGCGGGCTTCCAGCGTGTTCAAAGTCCCTCCCGAGCGTGGTGCCAGGGTAGCCACGATATTGACCTACCAAGAGGCAAGCACACGAAATGCACGACCATCATGTTTGTGTTTCGACATTTAGCTTTGTGTTCTTTGTGGCCAGTTTTAAAAATTGATTGACCACAAAAGCACAAAAATCACAAAAGGCATGGGCTGTCTCAGCCGGTTTTGTGGACTTTCGCGGGCCGCCCATCCGCCAACTCTCGTAATCGTTGGGATCCCACAACACCCACCCTTGGCTGGACGGGGGGCCTTCCTGAACCCGGTCCAGGCTCATGTCGAGAGATGCCCAGAGGCAGACTGGTCGCGTGTTCTTCCGGCCCCAGGCCCCCTGTGGTTGTACGCAGGTAGGGTGGAACGGAGGCTCGCCCATGTGGGTCTCAGGACCTGATCCAGCCCATGGGGAGTCCCGCCATGCCCTCCTACTGTGACTTTGTTCGCACCAGCGGCGACCCGCTCCACACGAGGTACCACAACACCCAGTACGGTTTTCCCCTGGTGGACGATGACGCGCTCTTCGGTCGCCTGATCCTGGAGATCAACCAGGCGGGACTGAGCTGGACCACGATTCTGAAGAAGCAGGAAGCCTTCCATCGGGCCTATGACGGCTTTGCCATCGCCACCGTCGCGGCCTACGACGAGTCTCAGCGGGCGCGGCTCCTGGGGGATGCGGGCATCATCCGCAACCGCCTCAAGGTGGACGCGGCCATCCACAACGCCAAGGTCATCCATGGACTAGTTCAGAGGACACTGCTCGGGCGCCTGGGCCCCTAGTGTGAGTGCAAGGGCGAGCTGGGCCGGGCAGGAGGCGCCTGGGACTCCCGGGGGCTGGAACTCCAACATGCCCCAAGGGGCGTGGACGCACTAAGGCGTTCAGGACCATCCGGAATCGTCTCCGCCAATTCGATCGCCATGCGTCGTTTCAGCCTCCCAAGCCGTTCGGGAGCGAGGTTTTATCAGCCTGGTGGGACTAGGTCACTTCTCGGGATCAATATATGCCCATCGACCTGTTCAAACTTGAAACATCCAAGGATCTGAACACACTACTTAAGCAACCTTGTTCATGAGCGCTCGCGGTTGTTACAAATCCGAAGACCATCCTCGTGGCTAGCAATTCATTTTACAAAATTCTCTGATTCATTCGATTACGCCCGCGCTACGTGCGCGCTTCCAACAGGAGTACCTCGTGAAACGCCTCACCATCAAGAAAGACACCATCATGCAGAACCTCCAAAGTGTGATCGGGGCTGCGCCCACGATCCCCTCGCGTTGGGCCACCCATTGCGGCTGCCCCACCCTGGACACAGAAGGTCGGTTCTGTTGGTATGAGGATTACAGCTTTGACGGGGGATGCCCCACCTTCCCCTGCGATCCAACCAAGGTGGTAACGGTCGGAGCGAATTGGGATTGCACGCTATTGCCTTGCAACAATTCCTTGGATTGTGGCGAAAGTTGGACCTGCTAAAACCAATACCCTTCACTCAGAAGGCAAGCAGCGAAAGGGGGTGCAACCATGGACAGGTGGTTGCACCCCCTTTCGCTGCTCAACTCAGTCGGATCGGACGCATGCGTTCGATCCGATGGCCGCTTTCGCTCGGATCGCGAATCTGAACGAGGTGCAGAAGCTGTCCAACGACTTGGATGTGGCAAAACTCCACGCCAGGCTGGATCACCATGCGACCCAGTGCTGTCCGCCATCTGCCGTATTCGGGACCTACGTCTGGAGCCTGATGCAGGTGGAGTTTTCCACTGACATCATGTTCCTTCGCCAGTCCGATCTCGGGCCGCTTTACGGTACCATTTCGAGAATGGCCATCCAGGCGTTAAAGGCCAACAACTTCGAAGGACGACAGAGCCCTTCTCCAAGCCACGGTGCGAGGGGAATTCACGATCACTGGACTCCATGACAAGACCTCCAGCGCCACCGTTCCTCAGCGACCTCCGCGGCTGACTCTTCCTCGATGCAATTCTCCAGGTCTAGTTTTGTGAGTTGCTTCTTTCCAGTTTGGCCAACGATGGGCTTGGATGGCATGGACATAGGCTGGTTGGAGCTTTGTAGATAGAGCTGATCCCTAAGGGCACTGAGAAGCGGAGGCGCTGAGGGAGAAAGGGAACAAACCGGAGCGTAAGGCCCTGGACTTTGACCCAAGGAGCCCTGGTCGCTGGCTCCTCCGTCGCTAGGGTCCTTGGGGCGGTATGTAGGTAGGGTGGAACGGAGGCTCGCCCATGTGGGTCTCAGGACCTGATCCAGCCCATGGGGAGTCCCGCCATGCCCTCCTACTGTGACTTTGTTCGCACCAGCGGCGACCCGCTCCACACGAGGTACCACAACACCCAGTACGGTTTTCCCCTGGTGGACGATGACGCGCTCTTCGGTCGCCTGATCCTGGAGATCAACCAGGCGGGACTGAGCTGGACCACGATTCTGAAGAAGCAGGAAGCCTTCCATCGGGCCTATGACGGCTTTGCCATCGCCACCGTCGCGGCCTACGACGAGTCTCAGCGGGCGCGGCTCCTGGGGGATGCGGGCATCATCCGCAACCGCCTCAAGGTGGACGCGGCCATCCACAACGCGCGGGTCATCCTTGGACTTCAGCGCAGCCATGGGTCCTTTCGGGGCTGGCTGGACGCCCATCACCCCCTGGGCCGCGAGGACTGGACGAAGCTCTTCAAGCGCACCTTCCGCTTCACCGGGGGCGAGATCGTGAACGAGTTTCTGATGAGCACCGGCTATTTGCCCGGCGCCCACGACAGCGCCTGCCCCATTCACGCGCGAATCCTGGCGGAGGGACCGGCCTGGGCACAGGGGCCGCAGCCTCAGCCCTGAGCCGCCGTCCGGAGTTCCTGAACGAGCAGGGCGGGATCGAAGCGGGTGGGCAGCTCCCGGTGATAGCCACGTACCCAGGCCTTGCCATTGACCAGGATAAAGGGAATGGCCCGCTTGCCGGTTTCCCGTTCCAGTCTCTCCGCTGCCTCCGGCACCGACTCCAGGTCCACCTTGGCGTGGGGCACCTGATGCTGCGCCAGCCAACGCTCCAGCCGCGTGCAGTCGGGGCACCAGGCGGCGCTGTACACCTGGAGGTCGAGGCCCTGCAGTTCGGTTCGGATATCCATGGTGTCTCCCAGCGACAGGCCGGATCGGCCGCTCCCCTTAGGATGCCTTGGGATCCCGATCCGCATGTGGCGGCGTCTCCACCTGCGATCCGTGAGGCTCCGGGGCGTGCCGTCGCCCACCGTGTGGCCAGCGGACCTTCGGAAACCGGACAAGGGAGGAAGAACCGCCTTCGCAGCGTGGGTGCCCATCTGGGATGCCTGGTTGAGGCACCCCAGAAAGCCACCGACCGGAGGCACATGGCCGATCTCGCATTCAGGAAAAAATCATGCAACTCGCGATCAGTCGTGAATTTGGGCATGGGTCGAATCCGCTATCCTGTTCAGTCACCCGTCCATGACATTCCGTCCTATCAAGCCCGAGCCCCCCAGGAGGCTGGCCATGACTCATGCATCCGACCCTCAGCCCCGCCGTCCGAAGTCCAGCATCTTCGATCTGACGTTGCCGGGCACGGCCCCGCACCCTTCGCCAAAGGGCTTCTTCGGGCGCTGGTCCCACGCCGAGGAGGAGGCCCCGACAGAGCCGCCAGCCCCCGAACCGCGCATGTACCGGGCACCCCACACCGCGGTGGCGGAACCCGATGCCCCCACCTTGCCGGCTTCGGTACTGGAACGCACGCTGCAGGCGGCCCTGATCGACCTCGAGCCCGATGCGGACGATGACCGCTTCGAGATCACCGATCCCGGCATCGCGTTTGCGGCCTCCGCCTCGACCCAGCTGATTCCCCAACAGGCTCCCATTCGGGAGGAATCCGCGCATCCAAGTGCATCCAACCCACGCCCCCTGGACACCCAACGCATCCAGATCATCCAGCCTGCACTAGGGGCTCCGGCCATCTGGACCCCTGAGACCGAGGACACGCGACCGGGCACCGAGGTGCCGTTGCCCTTAGCCACCCAGGCGTTTCCGCTCCAGGGCATCACCGCGATCGAGCCCATGCCTCAGGATGCCGACCCCTTCGAGGGCAGCACCGCCGAAGCGGATCCGATGGAAGCCACGCTGCTGTTGTCACCGGCGCAGATTCCCACTGTTCCCGAAGAGGCGTACGAGGTCACAGATCCCTGCACCCCGCTGCCGAGCCCCGCCAGTGCCGCCCAGCCTCAGGAAGCCCCCGCGGCCATGAGCACGGTGACCCTGGAGGTGGGCACCGGTCATGCCACCCCCGTGGTGGACGAGGATCCCTTCGACGATTGCACCGCGGCGGAGTGGAATCCCAAGTGGAACAGCATTCCCGGCGTGCTGAGCCCCCTGCCCCGACCCGCAGTGCCCGCTCCGATTCCGGCGCCTGAGCCCGTCAGCGTCCAGCCCTTCCCCATGAAGCGCCTGCTGCCCTGGGCGGGCGGCACGGCGGCCATCCTCGCCACAGCGGTGTGGCTGCTCCTTCCGACGGCTCCGACGCCAGTAGCACCCGCTCCGCTTCCCGAAACCCTGCGCCCCTACCTCAGCAAGGCAGAGGCAGGGGACGTGGCGTCCATGCGGCTGCTGGGGTTGCGGCTGGCCTACGGCGTGGATGCCCCCATGAACCGCGAAGCAGGCGTGCGCTGGCTCACAAGGGCCGCCCAGGCGGGCAGTCCCGCCGCCGCCCAGGAGCTTCGCGCCCTGGGTGTGGCGGTGACCCCCAAGATCGCTACACGGGCTGGAACCCGCTGAAGACATCACCTACGAGGATGACCGGCTCGAATCAGAAGCGCGTGGTGAACCAGGCGTCTTCCAGCAATCGACTCGTGGTGCTCATAACCTGGCCGTCGACCTTCAGGATGAAGGTGTATTCGCCAGGTTCCACGGGCGTCGTGCCGCCAAAGGTGGGAAGCCGATTGCTCGAGTCCTGCCGGTTGCGGCGCGGCTCATCTTCCTTCTTCGCCTCGGACTTCGGCAGCACTTCCGGAGGCGTGGCCCGCAGGTTCCAAAGCACCCGCTGGAGGCCGGCCTCCCCGGGCGCCTTCATCTCCGCCAGGAGCCGACCCGACTTGAGCACCTGCACCATCACCTCGCCCTTGGCCTTCTCCTTGAGTAGGTAGTTCACCACCATGCCCACCGGTTCACTGGGCTGGAAGAGGCGCGTGTTGACGCTGGAGGTGACCCGTTCGAGGCCGCGCACCCACTTCACCTTGGGCTCCACCGCAAAGAGGTGCGCGGGCTTCGCCAGGACTTCCGGCGTCAGCTCCTGGAGCGGGCTGATGTCGGTGATGTAGACCCCGTGGCCATGGGTGCCGAGGATGAGGTCGGCCTCCCGTGGATGGATCTGCAGGTCATAGACCGGCGTCGTGGGCAGGTTGTTCTTCAGCTCCGTCCAGACCTTGCCGCCATCGAGGGTCACAAAGAGGCCGAAATCCGCGCCGACAAAGAGGAGGTTCGGATTCTTCGGATCCTCGCGGATCACGTTCACGGCCTTGTTCGGCAGGTTTCCGGTGATGGCGGTCCAGGTCGCGCCGAAGTCTGTGGTTTTGTATACGAAAGGACGGAAGTCGTCGCTGCGGTAGCCCGTCAGGCTCAGGTAGGCCGTGCCCGGCGCGTGGTGCGAGGCGCTCAGGCCGCTCACCCAGTGGCCGGGGTGGTTCGGGATCGCCGCATTGACCTGCTTCCAATCCTTGCCGCCATCGCGGGTCACCCACACATTGCCGTCGTCCGTGCCCGCCCACAGGACGTCCTTATGCAGCGGCGACTCGCTCAGCGCCGTGATGGTGCAGTAGTTGATGTTGCCGTCCCCGCCCTTCCCGGTCGTGAGTTTGGAAGGATCATTCGTGGACAAGTCCGGACTGATGGCCGTCCAGCCCTCACCCCGGAAGGACTTCAGCACCCTCTGGGCCGCGTGGTAGACCACGTTCGGGTCAAAGGCGGACACCACGATGGGCGTGCGCCAGTTGAAGCGCAGATCCTTGTCTCGGGCTTGGACATACTTCGACTCGCCTGTGAGCAGGTCCACGCGGGCGATGGCGCCCATCTGGCTCTCGGTGTAGAGCGTGCGGCCCGAGGCATCCACCGCATTGAACATGCCGTCACCGCCGCCCACGCCCTGCCAGGCCTCGAAGGACATGGGTCGCCCATCACGCCCGGTGCTGGGCCCGCGCATACTTCCGTTGTCCTGGAGCCCGACATAGACGTTGTAGGGCTGGGCCATGTCATGGCTCACCGTGTAGCACTGGGCGAGGTTCAGCTCATCCGGGTGATGCCAGGCCTTGCCGCCATCGAAGGTCACACCCATGCCGTGGTCGTAGCCCAGGATCATGTGCTTCGAATCCGCAGGGTCGATCCACAGGGCGTGGTTGTCGCCGCCAAAGTCGAAGGCGCTCGCCCAAGTCTTGCCACCGTCCTTGGACTCCAGCACGCCCACGCTCAGGACGTAGACGTGGTTCGCGTCGCTGGGATCCACGCGGATGTCCATGTAGTAGTAGCCGGGGCCGCCGCCGATGGGCTTCTTGTCCGGGCTCACCTTCTTCCAGGTCTCACCGGCGTCGTCACTGCGGTAGACCTCCTCGCCGATCATGCCTTCCGAGGCCTTACCCGCCCGCAGCTCCGCCAGCCGGTCGGCGTCGCTCATGCCGGGCTTGTTGGCGTTCTCCACGTTCGCGTAGAGGATCTTCGAATCCTTCAGAAAGACATCCAGGCCGATGCGGCCCAGCATGCCCCCTGGCAGCCCCATTGAAAGTTGCTTCCAGGTCTTGCCCGCGTCGGTCGACTTCCAGATGCCGCTCTTGGGCCCGCCCAGGTTGAAGGTCCAGGGCTTGCGTTCGCGGTCGTAGCTGGTGGCGTAGAGCACGTCGGGATTCACGGGATCCATCACGAGATCCGCGGCGCCGATGGCCTTCTCGCCATCCCACACGTCCAGGCTCTTCATCCAGGTCTTGCCGCCGTCTGTGCTCTTGAAGACGCCGCGCTCGGCGTTCTCCGTGTACTGGTGGCCCAGAGCCGCGACATAGACCACATCGGGGTTCGTGGGATGCACGACGATGCGGCCGATGTGGTGGCTGTCCTTCAGCCCCACGTTCCGCCAGGTCTTGCCGGCGTCATCCGAACGGTAGATGCCGTCGCCGTGGTACATGCTGCGGCTCATGTTGGCCTCACCCGTGCCCACATAGAGCACCTTGGGATCGCTGGGCGCCACGGCGATATCGCCGATGCTGACCACAGCGCTCGGCTCGAAAATCGTGGACCAGGACTGCCCGTGGTTCACGCTCTTCAGCAGCCCCCCCGACGCGGTGGCAGCGTAGATCGTGCCCGGCTCCTGAATGGGCACCGCCACATCCGTGAAGCGCCCGCTCTGGCGCGTGGGACCGATGTTGCGGAAGGTCAGCGCCTTGGAGATTTCGGGCTTCAGCGCCTCTGCCGAGAGACAGGCGCCCCCCAGCAGACCGAGGACAAGGGCAGTGCAGACAGGCAGCGTGCGGCGCATGGGACCTCCAAGGTCTCGTCTTACGAGGCATTGGCCTTCATTCTGGGACTCCCGCCAGAGGCTGTCGAGAGCCGGATCCACCGCCCTTCACGCGTTCCACGGCACGGCTGTACGGGGAAAGGCCGTGAGCGGAAGCATCAAGGTGTCCCCTGTCGCCGTCCCGCGCACCCCATTCAGCAGCACCTTTCCAGCTCCATCCACCGAAGCCCCATCAGGCCCCCAGCAGTCCCTTCAGCACCGGAGTCGCCGTGCGGCTGACATCCAACTCCTGTCCACCCGCCACACGCACGCTGACACGTCGGCCCCAAATGGGCCGCATGGCCT
Source organism: uncultured Solibacteraceae bacterium (assembly GCA_964589695.1). GTDB lineage: Bacteria > Acidobacteriota > Holophagae > Holophagales > Holophagaceae > CAZPUI01. The sequence goes on from CAZPUI010000003.1 coordinate 22,950, forward strand.
GGACGGCACCGGGGCGCAGCAGCAGATGCCGCTGGATGCGCAGGATGGTTTCGCCGGGGAAGGCCGCCTCCACTTCCGCCAGGCTCGTCCAGGTGGTGCGGTAGCGTTCGGCCTGCACCCAGGCCCAGACCACCTCGTCATCCAGCTCAAAATGGCTGACGCGCTTCAGTTCCAGGAACACCATGCCTTCCCCCGCCTTGGCGGGAAAGCGCGCCGGTGTCGCGACCGGCTTTGGCGCGAGGGGCTGAGCCGGTTCGACAGCGCCTGTCTTACGCCGTTCGAGGCGATGGAGCGTGCGGGCCAGCCGGTCCGCGGTAACGGGCTTCAGGAGGTAATCCACCGCCGCGTGTTCGAAAGCGGTGAGGCTGTGCTGGGCATAGGCCGTCACCATCACCGCCGGGATGGCCTCGTCCAGCTCCGCCAGCAGCTCCAACCCGCTCGGCCCAGGCATCTGGATGTCCAGAAAGAGCGCATCCGCTCGACCTCCCCCACGAAACCATTCCAGAACCGACGTGCCGTTCTCGAAGACCGCCTCGATCTCGCAGCCGGCTTCCCGCAGCAGGCGTTCGAGCCGCTCCCGGGGCAGCGGCTCATCATCGGCAAGGGCGACACGCAAAGGCATGGCTTCAGGATGGTTCAAACCATGTCGAGGCGTCCAGGCCGGCACCGCTGCAGACTCCAGGCCTCACGGCACCACGATCCGTGCGGTGGTCCATTCCCCTTCCCGCTCCAGGCTGAAGGTCGCCTCCGGGCCGAATCCCAGCCGCAACCGGGCTTCCAGGTTCTTCAGGCCGGTGCCCGTGCCGGGGGCACCCACTCCCCAGGCCCCGGTGTTGGCGACTTCCAGGCGCAGCCCCGAACCCTGCCGGTGCGCCGCGATGCGCAGCGCTCCGCCCGTCTCACTCGGGGCGAGGCCGTGTTTTAGGGCGTTCTCCACCAAAGGCAGCAGCAGGAGCGGCGGCAGGATGCGATCCTCCACCCCTTCCTCCCAGTCCCACGACACCCGCAGACGGGGGCCGAAGCGAAGGGACTCCACGGAGAGCATGGCTTCCAGCAGGGCCCGCTCCTCTCCCAGGGTGGATTCCGCCCGCTCGCCCAGTTCCAGCAGGCCGCGGTAGACCCTGGCGAGATCCAGCAGGCCCTGCTCCGTGGCCGGCCAATCGCGACGGCCGAGTTCGGCAAACGCGGAGAGTGCATTGAACAGGAAATGAGGGCTGAGCTGAGCCTGGAGGAGCTGGAACCGGGCCTGCTTGGCCTCATGCACGCTGGCGTCATGCTTCGTCTCGGTGCGGATGCCCAGGGCGATGAAATAGCCCACGAGCATCAGCCCCATCAGGTGCATCGGCAGGTAGGGCCAGAGGCCGCGCACCGCATAGAAGCCACGGTTCGGCAGGAGCGGCAGCAGGGAGAGGGCCACCAGGCCGATGTTGGCCACCAGTGCCTGGATCAGTCCCCGCCCGTAGCCGGTCCAGAGGCGGTCATCCCCGGTCCAGAGCCATGGGAGGGGCGAGAAGAGGCCGTAGCAGAGGCTCAGCCAGTACGCGGCCACCAAGTTTGACAGCGTGAGCGCCTTCCACCCCCCGAAGAGCATCGGGACCAGGCTGAAGAAAGTGCCGTAGCCCAGGATGCCGACCCACGTCGCCCCCTGTCGCAGGCGCTGACGCAGGTTCTTGTGGAGGGTGGAGACGCGCATGGAAGGCCTCTATTCGACCCGCAGCTCCTGGATCCGCAAGTCCACGGGGCCGGGCTTGGGACCGGCGCAGAGGATCAGGGCGTTCACCTTGCCCAGGTCTCCCTTGAAGGCACTGAAGGGAATCGTTACCTCCACGCCCTCGGGCTTGGCCTCGAAGCGCTTCTCCTGGGGCATGAAGCCGCCGGTGGTGGTGTAGAGCATCAGGCGACCCGAGCCCGTGCCCGTGACGCGGAAGCGCAGGGCCTTGACACTGCGGAAGTCGAGCCCCTTGTTGAAGGCGCCCGCGGGCATCCACATGGCCCCTGCCCAGGCGAAGGGCAGCTTGCCATCGATGGTGCCGGTGATGTGGAGCCCGCCCTCAGGATGGGCCGCCAGCTTCACCGTCGAGGCACCGCCCGCCATGCCATCCGTGCTGGGCGTCCAGGTGGTGAAGTCCGCAGGTGCCGCAAAGCTCCAGCGAGCGGGCGCCTGAACGGGAGAAGCCTGGGCGGCCGCCACGCGCGCCTTCTCGATCGCCGCCGCGATGGGCGCGCGATCCAGCGCCTCGCCCAGCTTCCAGACCTGGGTGATGGCGCGTGTGGCGGTGATGTCCTGGGTGGGGTCGCCCTTCACCAGCAGCAGGTCCGCGCGGGCGCCGGTGCGGATGCGGCCCCGGTCGTCCATGCGGAAGGCGGCGGCGGGCGCAGCGGTGGCGGCCTTGAGCGCCTGGGTTGGCGTGAGACCCGCTTCCACCAGAAGGGCCAGCTCGCCGTGAAGACTGAGGCCGTAGGTGGTGCCGGGATTTGGCGCGTCCGTGCCCGCCAGAAGGGTGACACCGGCCTTGTGCATCACCCGGGTGGCCTCCAGGCCCGCCGGGTAGTACTTCACCGCGGCCTTCTGCCAGTCGGCCTGCTGCGTGACTCCCTGGACCATAGCCAGCGGAAGGTAGGGCCGCAGGGCCGCATCCTTCGCCAGCACAGGCCCTATGGGCTGCGCCATGCTCGCCTGGAAGACCGACAGCGTCGGCACGACGAAGCGTCCCTTGCCCTTGAGCAGTTCCAGCGTGCGCTTGCTGGGGGCGACATCGCCCCACACATGGGCGAGGCCATCCAGACCGAGTTCGAGGCACGCCCTGGCATCGGCCTCCGTGGCCACGTGCGCCACCGCGAGGCGCTTCGCCCCGTGGGCCTCCTGGATCAGCGCCCCCACCACGGGAAGCTCCAGGTTGGGGAAGGACATGGCGTAGGCCTTGCCGTCCTCCCGGACGATCTTTATGAAATCACTGCCTTCCGCCAGGCGCGCCTTCACCCACGGTCCCGCCTCGGCGACGGTGGCGAGCGTTGGCACTTTCATCCCGAACTCCGTGCCATGGCCTCCGGGCACCGTGGCGAGGTTGCCGCTGCTGAAGATGTCCGCCTCGGTCTTCGAGGCGCGGGCCTTGGCGTCCCGGACGAAGGTGGGATCCGTAAAGCAGTCGATGACGGTGGTAACCCCGAAGGACAGCGACTGACCAAGGGCGTTGCCGAAAGCGTGGACATGGGCGTCGATGAGCCCCGGCAGGAGAGTCTGGCCCGTGCCATCCACCGCCGTGGCTCCATTGAGGGCGAGGGCCCTGCCCACTTCCGTGATGCGGCCCTTCTCGAAACGGACCGAATCGGCGGCGAGGACGCGTTCGCCATCGAAGACTCGGACGTTCTGAACGAGGACGGGGCGCTCCTGGGCGGCGAGCGCGAAACTAAGGCTGGCGAGGATGGCGGTGCGGAACATGATGAACTCCTTGACCCAGCTTGCCCCACACCTCCCCACACCGCTGCAAGGGTTCCGCGAACGGTACCGGACCGGTCTGCGAGCGGTACCAGTCGAGACCGCAGCCGCTGCGCTGAAATAAAGGGACTCCGGTAAACCCAGACCGGAGGCCATGGAGCAGCATCGGGAGCCCATCCAACACACGAAAACATCCGCTCCGCGAGACACCACCATTGATCCGTCGCTACACCCGGATCCCAAGGCTCTCCGCCACCTTGATCCCGCTGGCCAGTCCATCCGCTCGGTATCCGCTCGCGGATACGCGAGACATCTCCTCTCGCCGTTCTACACCCGGATGCCAAGGCTCTCCGCCACCCTGATCCCGCTGGCCAGTCCATCCGCTCGGTATCCGCTTCGCGGATACGCGAGACATCTCCTCTCGCCGTTCTACACCCGGATGCCAAGGCTCTCCGCCACCCTGATCCCGCTGGCCAGTCCATCTTCATGAAACCCGTAGGTCCAGTAGGCGCCGGCAAAGTGGGTGCGGCGGTCGGGGCGGCTGATTTCGGGCCAGCGTTTCTGGGCTTGTACGGCAGCCAAGTCGTAGCGGGGGTGCTCGTAATCGAGTTTGCGGATCACCTGGGCCTCATCCACCAGGCCTTCGCCATGGAGGGTCACCAGCAGATCCTGGGCCGTCCCCAGAGTCTGGAGGCGATTCATGTGGTAGGTGAGGAGCAGTCGCTCGTCCGCCACTTTGCGGAAGTTCCAGCTGGCCCAACCCCGGCGGGCCTTGGGCAGAATGGAGGTATCCGTGTGGAGCCAAGTGGGGGTGGGGTTGGTGCGGAACGCGCCGAGGATCTCACGCTCAGCATCCGAGGCATCCGCCAGCATCGGCAGCACCTGATCGCCGTGGCAGGCGAAAACCACATGGTCGAAACGCTGAGGCTCCTGCCCCTGCAGCGTGAGCGTCACGCCTTCGGCATCCCGGTGCACGGATTGGATTCGTGCACCGGTCATGATGCGGTCGCTGAAGGGGCGGGTGATGGGATCCAGATACGTGGAGGTGCCGCCGGGAATCGTGCGCCAGGGGTGTTGGGATGCAAAGCCGAGCATCCCGTGGTTCCAGAAGAACCGCAGGAGGGTCAAGGCGGGAAAATCCCCCATGGCGCGGGCGGGAGTGGACCACACGGCGCCCGCCATGGGCACCAGGTAGGCCTCCCGAAAATCGGCGCTGAACCCTTCACGATCCAGGGCTTCCTTGAGACTCAAGCCCTCCGCCAGGCCTTCCCGCGCAGCCCGCTCCCCCCAGGTATTGAAGCGGACGACCTCCCTCCAGAAACACCAGAATCGGGGGCTCAGGACATGGCTGCGCTTGGTCAGCACCCCGTTGAGGCCTCGGCTGCACCAAGGCAGGGCCCCGCCGTCGTAGGCAAACGACATGTCCGAAGGCCCCGTTTCGACGCCCAGTTCCTCCATCAGGCGATCGAACGCCGCAGCGTTCCCCCGGTTGTGCCGGACGCAGCCGGTTTCCCTCCGCCTC
>CAZPUI010000004.1:0-27787 GCA_964589695.1 uncultured Solibacteraceae bacterium
CATCCCGGACATCATCTTGGGCATCATGGCCTGCATCATGCCCTGCTTCTCTTCGGGGCCCATGGACCCCATGAACCTGTCCATCATGTCGCCCATCATCTGCTGGCGATCCTCGGGACTCAGGTCCCCCATGAACTTGTCCATCATGGCGGCCATCATGGCCTGCTTCTCCTGGGGGCTCATGCTCCCCATCATCATGTCGGCCATCTTTTCCTTGAAACCCATGGGATATCTCCTATCGAGCGCGTCGGTGGCGCGTGGGGAACGGGCAGGGGGAGGGGCTTTCGGTGGGCGCTTCCTGGGGGGAACTTCCGGCGACCTCAGCCAAAAAGGCCAGGGCCTCGGGAAGCCGTGGATCCCGCAGGGTGTAGAAGACGAAGGGACCCTCCCGCTGGGTTTCCACCAGGCCCTGCTCCCGCATGGTGCGCAGGTGGTGGGAGGCCAGGGGCTGGGAGATGCCCAGGGCCTGGACGATCTCGGAGACGGAACGCCTCTCCTGGCCCAGGAAGGCCAGGATGCGCAGGCGGTTGGCGTCCCCCAGGATCTGGCAGAACTGGGCCAGGCGTTGTTCATAGGGCATATCAGCTTCCATTGATATAAGCGAACGCTTATAGGTTCGGTCGTGGGACGGGGCGTGTCAAGGTTCAGCCGAAAAAACCCTGCCAACGAGGCACGGAGGCCAAGGCCCGCGACTGGGACGTCTACCGCGGTCTGAGCCCCGTGGTGGAGGGCCTGAACCTGCGCACCTATCGGGTATCGGGCCCTTAATTCGCGAACACGATCCGGGTGGCCTGGTCCGTGAACCCACCCTTGTAGTTCTTCTTGTTGGTGACGAATCGGGTCTTCCCATCCACCTGAACGATGGCCACGGTGGCCCCCTGGTGGAGCAGGGCCTGGTCCGTAGTTACCACGGTCTTGCCCTCCCGGGCGAGGCGCTGGACCTCCGCCAAGGTGTTGGCAAAGGCAACCTTTGCATTGGGGTCCCAGGTGGGCTTGGGATCCGCGGTGTCCAAGGCGTTGCGCACCGTGGCATTGGGACAGGCGATGGGCCCGCCGGAGAGGATCGCCAGGAGCTGGGCCAGCTTCTGGGGGGGGAGGTCCTGGGCGGGGAGGGGGGTGCCCAGAAGTGCGACAAGGCAGAGGCTCGGGATGAGGTTACGCATGGCGTCTCCTTCCTAGAACCGGTAGGCCGCGCGGAGGCCGAAGACCCTGCGCTCAGCGTTGAATTCCGCCGGGCGCCCCGTGCCCGTGGCCCCCATGGGGGTGTACTCCTTCAGCGCATTCCAGGCCGTCAGCCCGGCTTCGAAGCCCTGCCAGCGATAGCCCAGGTAGGCATCGACCTGGGTCTGGGCGGCGCGCTGCTCGTAGGTGGGGTAGCCGTAGACCAGCACGGCCTCCACATCCGTGGCGGACAGGTGGCGAAGGCCCAGGGACCACACCAGCCGGGCCCCGGGACCCGAACGGATCCAGGCGGCCATGCGGGACCGGGGGGCATAGGCGAAGCGATTGCCAATGGGATCCGTGGGGGAGGGATTGGTCTTGAAGTAGTTTATGAAAGTAGCATTGGCACCCAGTTCCAGACCCCCAGGCAGGGGCTGGGTGAGGGACAGCTCCAGGCCCACGTCCTTGGCCTTTCCACGATTGGTGTACCAGGAAGGTAGGACGATCCGGGGGTAGGGTGGGGCCGGGAGCTGTTCGGTGGTGAGGGGTGTGTGCTGGATGAGCTCCCTGAAGACCATGTAGAAGCAGGACATGTCCACCTGGAGTCCCGAAGTGCCCTGGAACCGCCAGCCCACCTCCACACTGTCGATCTTCTCGGGCTGAATGCCCGGGTTGGAGCGGATCTGGAAAAGGACGGGCCGCGGGTCCGTGGGTGGGTTGCTGGCGGCCTTGAGGATGAGGGTGGCCTTGCTGAACTGTTCCAGGACCTGGGGACTGCGGATGGCGGAGAAGTAGCCTGCCCTGAAAACGCCCACGCCTGTGCTCCAGGAGACCCCCAGTCGGGGCGACGTGCGGGCACCCCCCAGGGTCTCGTTCTCCGCCCGGAGTCCCAGGCTGATGCGGAGGCTCGAATGCGGGGACCACTCCCCGATGGCATAGCCCCCACTGCCCGTCAGTCGGAAGGTCTCCAGGATCCCCTGGAAGACGCAGGGGGCGATGTTCGTCCTTCGCGAGTCCGCACCGGCATTGAGGCGAAGGGTCTCAGCCACCTGCCATTCCAGTTCCAGGGCCGCCTGGGTGGTGGCGATGTCCCCCCACTGGTAGTTGGTGGCCCAGCCGGGATCGCCCATGACCTTGACGAGAATGGGAGCTGCGCCCCCCCATAGCTTTTTGGTCACCTGGTCCATCCGGGCGGACACCACCAGGTTGCTGGAAAGGCCCACGGCATAGCCCGCCTGCAGGGCCTGGTTGGCGGTGCGGGTCCAGGGCAGGTTGCCTTCGGGACCCATCATCTTGTTGGAGGCCCCCCCCTGGGCCCACACCTTGCTCGCCCCGAAGCTGCGCTCCGCCCGGAGCCAGGTTTGATGGCCATGGACACTGTTGGGATGGCTTTCGTCAAAGGGTACGAGGGCTGAAGGGGTGCCCATGAGGTGGGACACGTACCCACTGGGGCCCCGGGAATGGATCGCCGCGGAGGCGGTGAAGTTCCAACCTGCAGCATTCAACCCCACAAAACCCTGGGCCCGGCTCTCCCGCTTGGTGCCCCCCAGGTAGGACAGCTCTCCCCCCTTGCCCCGGCGGGTCACGACATTGATGACACCACCCACGGCATTGGCGCCGTAGAGCACGCTGTTGGGTCCGGGGCACACCTCGATGCGCTGGATGTGCACCAGGGGAATGGGCAGGTTGTCGATGTCCGCGGAGCCCAGCATGGGGTTCTCCATGGCCATGCCATCCACCAGGATCTTCACGTTCCGGGGCTGGCCTTGCTGGAGGATGCCCCGCATCCCCAGGGTCACCATGCCCCCGTCGTAGTCCAGGACATAGACGCTGCGGGCGTAGGCCAGCACCTCCTTCAGGGTGGTGAAGCCACGATCCCGGATGGTCTCGGCGGTGATGACCTCGATGGCCATGGGCTGGCGATCCAGGGTCATGGCCCGACGGGCCGAGGGGTCCGGCTCGATGGTCCTGGCGTCCAGGGCCGCCAGGAGGTCCTGGCCTTGGAGGCATGTGCCCACCAGGGCGAAGGCGATGCCCATGCTCAATCGTGCATCCATGTGAGGGCTCCTCTGGCATGTCCACGAAGAAACCTTCACGGCCCCTTGGGGCTGGTCCCTTCATAGGGATAGGACGTAGTGATCCTCCAATCATCGGAATCTCCTGCCGCCCTCTTGAATCGGGCGCCTGCCCCCCGTGACAAGACCTGCCGGTGGGGCTTCCTGGGGTCACGAGCAGCCATTCCGTGGCGTTTCAGCCAGGGAGGTATTCACGCCACGTGCTCGTCTCGCCCTGGCCCTGCTGCTTGGCGCCCGCCAGGTGACGAACCTCCCGGGTGCCGCCTTTGCGCCCATCTTCACGCCCGACGGCCGGAGCCTGGTGTTCGCCAGCCACGGGCAGGATCAAGGGGGCAAGGGCTTCAACTTCCAGCTCTGCAAGATCGACCTGGATGGCACGGGCCTGGTGCAGCTCACCCATGGCGGCACCTTCAACTCCTTCCCCCATTTCAGCCCTGACGGGAAACGGCTGGCCTGGTGCAGCAACCGCAGCACCCCCAAGGACCAGCGGCAGTTCCATGTGTTCGTGGCGGAGTGGGGACGCTGACCAAGTTCAGATCTTCTGACCGGGTTTCAGGCGTTGGGGCACCAGGATGGTGGCGGCACCATACACCGCGAAGGACACCATGAGCAGCACGGGTCGGGTGCGGCCGAGGTCCTGGATAAGGAGCTTGAGACCCGTCGCTCCGAGCAGCGTCCAGGCCACCCATCGGGCCTCGGGGGCCCTGCGGGCCAGGTATGCAAGGACAATGGCGCTCAGGCTGAGGGTCACCGTGGCCACCGTGGCCATGGCCCCGGAGTCCAGGGGACCGATGCTCCGAGTCAGGATCCAAAGGGTCAGGTGAATCGCGACGCCCCCGGCACCCCAGAAGGCGACCACCAGCTGGCCCGTGTGGGCCACCCAGCCGCTGGGATTCTGCCCTTGCCGGGGCAGGGGCGTGAGGGCACAGCCCAGAGAGGCGCCCAGGACCCCCAGTTGCACCAGGGTGGGCACCGTCCCGGTGGCGGCGGCAGTGCCTAGGAAGGCCTGGAGGGCCGAGCCGAGCATGCCGGAGGCCAGGCCCGCAACCAGGAGGTAGGCCACGCTGTGATGGAGCAGGGCCACCCGGCCGAAGTGGCCCCCCAGGTACGCCGAGGCCACGGCCAGCAGGGCGCAGAACAGGGCCAGGGCCGTGCCCCCCATGAGCAGGTTGGCTCCAGTCAGGAGGAAGATGAGGGCCAGGATCGTATAGAAAACGAAGTTGCGCCCATGGCCCTGATGGGAATCCACGAAGGCATAGGCCACGGCGTAGCTGCCCGCCCCCAGGAGGGATGAGACGAGGCCGAAGACCAGGGTGCCGGAGTGCCTGTCGACGGCGACCAGGGCCGCACCCCCCAGGCCAACAACCAGGCCAAGGGCTGTCTGAACGATTTCGAATGCGTTCACATTTCGGCCTCGCACCAGGGTGCGCAGGGCAATGCTGACGAGGTAGGCGCCAACCATGGCCAGGAGCAGGGCGATGGCAAGGCCCGGGGGATCGGGATGTTCATTGGCCAGGGCCCGTACCACGACGCCCACGCCCACAAGGTCAAGCAGCAGGGCCACGGGCCAGCGCAGTTGGTTCCAGTCACGGGAATAGGCCAGCCAGAGGGTGACCTGACCCAGCACCAGAAGGCCCACGGCGAAAGGCAACATCTGGCCCGTGGTGGCGATGAGCACCAGGGTTGCGCCCAAGGTGCCCAGGGTCGCCAGCCAGGCCAGGACATGGTTGCCGGCCCTCCAGGCGATGCCCAGGACCACGAGTGCCAGGATCCCAAGCACCGAAGCACTCTCGGGGGCTTCCAGGAGGTGGAACTTGGCGGTGGCTTCCACCACCAGGGGAAAACCGATGAGGGTGCCCACCAGGCTGTGGAAGTGGGCGTCTGTTCGTTGGCGAGCCCTGCCCGCAGCCAGGAACCAAACGAGGGCATAGACCAGCCCCAGCCCCACCCCAGCGGAGAGGGGCACCGTGCCACCCTCCGTGAGGGCGCGGATGAGGTAGGCGCCCCCCAGGATGATGAGGCTGCGTCCGGCCAAAGGGAGGTTGGAAACCAGATCGGAGGGGGAAATAGGCTCCACCTCGACGTGCCCATGGGGCTCTGCCTGGGACGGAGCCTCGGTTGCAATGACGGGTGGGGGGGCTGGAAGACCCACCTTGGATTCCAGAGCCTCCACACGCTGGGTCAAGGACCGAAGGGCGGACTCCAGGGCTTCCAGGTGTGGGTCCATGGCATCCTCCCGGAAGGCCTAGGCTGGATGGGAAGCGTCCGGGGACCTTCCCGGAGCCGTGAACTGGCCGGAGAGGATGGGGACCGCGATCTTCACCAGAAGGGTGAACACCAGGAACCCGATGCTGAAGATCCCGGCGGTGACGCACCACTCCACCAGGGTGGGGCGGTATTCGAAGATCTCCCCCAGGGTGTCCGGGGTCATGCCTGGGATCACCAGCCCCATCCCATTTTCGATGTCGACGCCGAAGTAGATGAGGGCGCAGCCGAGGTTCCGCAGCGCCATGTTCTTGCGCCACTGCGGCCGCAGGAAGATGAAGAAGGCCACCACGCTGCAGATTAGACCGGCCCAGGCGAAGGGAACGATGGCCCGGTGGCCCTCGATTCCCGTCCACATGTATTGGGTGTAGACCAGATGCTCAGTGCCGGAGTAGTACTCCTTGAAGACCTCGGCGCCGAGCATGAAGAGGTTCATGAACATGGCGTAGGCCATGAGCTCCGCTACCTTCTGGATGGCCTCGTCCTTGATGGGAAAGCCCGTGGCCTTCCGCAGCACCTGGAAGAGCACCAACAGCACCGCTGGGCCCGAACAGAAGGCCGAGGCCAGGAAGCGGGGGGCGAGGATGGAGGCGTTCCAGAAGGGGCGCGCGGCCATGCCGTTGTATAAAAAGGCCGTGACGGTGTGGATGGACACCGCCATGGGGATGGAAAAGAGCACCAGGGGCACCACGATCTTCGGGTTGTAGTGCTGGCCATAGAAGGCCTTGTAGAGGATGTGCCCCACCACGAAGGCGTTCACGCCGAGGTAGATATTCAGAACCAGCGCATCCCAGGCCATCACGGATTGGGGGAAGTTGGGGCTGCCCAGGAGGGGCAGGATGTGGAGGAAGCGGTCCGGGCGGCCCATGTCCACCAGCACGAACAGCAGGCACATGATGATGGCGGAGATGGCCAGCAGCTCGCCCAGGATCACCACCTCCTTGATGGGTCCCCAGTTGTAGACGTAGGCGGGTATCACCAGGAGCACGGCGGCCGCGGCCACCCCCACCAGGAACGTGAAGTTGCCCACGTAGAAGGCCCAGGAGACCTGGTCCCGCATGTTGGTGGCGATCAGGCCCTGGCGGGCCTGGAAGTAGTACCCCACAAGGCCCACCACCATGAGCCCCAGGAGGAACAGGATCCAGGTCTTATAGGCACGGTTCCCATCGAGCACGATGCGGACACAGCCCCGGAGGAAGTGCAGGAATGCCATGGTTCCTCCCGCCTAGGTCGCGTAGAAGTAAAAGAAGTGCGGATGGGTGGCCAAGTCTTCCTTGAAGATGAAGACCCGCTTGGTGTCCATGACCTGGCGAATCTCGCTCGTGGGATCGAGCATGTTCCCGAACTTCCGCGCACCCACGGGGCAGATCTCCACGCAAGCGGGATAGAGGCCCTGGCGGGTGCGCTGGATGCAGAAGGTGCATTTCTCCACCACCCCCTTCGGACGGGGGCGGTTCCCCAAGTAGTGGGTGGTGGGGTTCACCTCGGCCGCGGGCAGGTCCGGATCGGCCCAGTTGAAGTGGCGAGCACCATAGGGGCAGGCGGACATGCAGCAGCGGCAGCCGATGCACCAGTCGTAATCCACCACCACGATGCCATCGGGCTCCTTCCAGGTGGCCCCCACGGGGCATGTTTTAACGCACGGGGGGTTCTTGCACTGCTGGCACTGGACCGGCATGTAGAACTTGCCAGGCCTGGGGACCAGTTCCGCCTCGTAGTACCCGTCGGAGTGATGGATATCGACCCCCCGGGCCTTGTCCATCTCCAGCACACGGATCCAGTGAATTTGGGGATCCTTGCGGGAGGTGTTGTTCTCCTTGGCACACGCGTAGGTGCAGCGTCGACAGCCCACGCAGCGGGAGAGGTCCAGGCCATAGCCGAACTCCACGCCCTCCATGGCGGGGGCTCCGCTCACCGTCACCGCCTTGCCCAAGCGGTGGGTGTGCTCGCGTTCGAGCTTGGCGAGCAGGCGCTTGACCTGGCCCGGGGAGAGTTCCCGGAAGGATTTCCGCAGCAGATTCTCCATGTCGCAGCCCGTGAAGGTCGTGGCCGCGGCGGCCCCGGCCAGGAAGCGGAGGAAGTCTCGACGGGCGGAGCAGAGGCCCTCGGATGGGTTGGGGAAGGGCTCGTCGTGTCCGCTCATCGCTTCATCTCGCTGGGGCGCTGGGGTCGGGGTTCTGGCTTCATGGGCTTGAAGCGCGGCGCGTGGGGGTTGTGGCAATGCACGCAGAGCAGGTAGGTCTTCTGCCCGTTCCATTGGCCCACCCGCCTGCCGTGGATGCCCCGCCGCCAATCCCGGTATTTATCCCCATGGCACTGGCCGCAGAGGCGGTAGGACTCGGTAAAGGGCAGCGTCTCGCCATTGGAGAGGTGGAGCAGGTCCCGCTTGGCATTGTCGTGGCAGTCCAGGCACCAGCGGTGTTCCTTATCGTGGTCGAACTGCTCCTGAAGTTCGTCGTGGTAGTCGAGCTTCCGGCGTGTTGGATTGCTCGCCTTGTCGTGGCAGGAGGAGCAGGGGAAGATGCCTTCGCTGAAGGGAGGTGGCGGGGCCTCCACCAGAAGTTCCTTCTTTGGGGCTGGGGGACGGGAAGGTGGAGGCGCGTGCTGGGCCAGGGTGTAGCCAGCCAGCAGGAGGGCCACCGCAGTCATGGGAACAAGGTGACGCAGGAGCTGCATGGGCAACCTCCTTGGTGGGCTTTTTAACTGGGAAGGACGACAAACAGGATATCGGACTCCGGAATGCCGGACTTGAATTCTTCAGGCCCCTTTCCGCAAGGCTTTGGAGGCGACGGGGGTTCCCGCCCGGCCGCCTGGGAGTGCGCTCCCCTACGGCACAGAAATGGGGAATGACCTGATGCGCGCTTCTGCCGACCGCTAAGGCTCCAGCTCCAACCGGTGACCCAATCGCCCGCCAGGGCCCCTTCGGAGCCATGGAAGATGGTGCTTGGGGATTCAGCGGCCCGGGCGTTTCCAGGCAACGGGCCCGTCGACAAGCCCAGGGGCAATCCCTGCATCGGAGGTGGGGTCATGATTCAACGGCTAGGCCACATGCTCATCCTGGGGGTCCTGACGGTGGCCACGAACCCACCAACCGCGGGCTCTGAACCCCCTGCGTTGGCCTCCGGCCACCCTCGCCCCCAAGACCCCAAGGCCACGGAGCGGACCGATAAGGTGGGAGCGAAGGACTCCTACCATGACGGTAAAACAGGCTGGAAACTCGGGAAATACCATGCTCGAGTGGCGTGCGCAGCCTGTCATACCACGCCCGGAACATTCACAGGACTCAAGCGGGACTGTGCTTCCTGTCATGGTGTTTGGGGTCCCGGAACCTTCGACCACAAGAAGACGGGACTTGAACTGGACGAAAGCCATGTTGGACATGCATGTAAGGATTGCCATACGACCCAAACGTACGGTGATCCAAAATGCGGAAGTTGCCACGAAGAAAAAATCACATATCCAAAGTACAAGCCTGGCGTGCTGGTGAAGTGATCGCATCCTGCGATGAACAACATCAATGATCCTGGCGCGGCACCTTGTGCCAGCCTGGTATCAGGCTCCGTGAGCAGCCTTGCTATTTGGTCTTGGGAACGCCGATGGGCATGATGCCAAGGGGCGCTTCCTCCGCGGGTAATCGAAGGACCTCTTTGACTTGTTGATCATTGAAGGCGCCGATCATGACGGTGCCTAGCCCAAGAGAACCGCACTGCAGGTACACGTTTTGGCAAACCGCACCAACTTCTATAAAAGTATATCTTTCAGCTCGTTCCTTGTATTTGGCTTCTGGCCTTTCGACGGTTCCAGTGATGATCAGTACGCCTTGGGACATTTTGATGGCGCTCTGCTTCAAGGACACTTCATACAACGCCAGTGTCTTGTCTTCATCCGCAACCTTCCTGATGGAATGGGTTTTCGGGTGGTATTTGTAGACGCCCTTGCCGATGCCCTCGATGTTTCTTGCGATCAGATACAACTCGATGGGAAACAGGGCTCCGGCGGAAGGGACGGTGCGAAAACCCCCCTGGTCTTCGTACTTGGCCATCCAGAAGGACGATGGCTTTTCCCTTTTCAGGGTGATGCCCTGGGCCGCCCACAGGATCTGGGAAACATCCTTGAGCTTCAGGGCGTCTTCGGTGAAGTCGCGGGTGGACCGTCGGGCGTTGAAGCCCTCTTCGATCGAATGCCTGCCTTTGAGGGTCGGGGGAGGCAGCGTGATGATCCTGTCTTGGCCCTGCCCATCACTAACCTTGGCGGGGTGCGAGACCGGGGCCTGGGGTTGGGGAAGGTTGGCCGGGGTCACGGTTCCCTGGGCCAGGCACCAGGGCGTGGCTGCCGCAAGCAGGTACAGCGTGCGCAGGGTCAGGTTCATGTCCGCTCCTTTTCAACGGTGTCTCGGTCGGCCAGGGTGGCTGGCATCGCGCCTCGCCATGCATGCCGAGGCAACGGTGGGGTCTCCCGGCAGCCGAAAACCCCGAGGCTCATCATCCCTGGGCGTGTGCAGGTATGGGTATTTGAGTTGGTCACCGGCCTGAGGGGGGGACCATCCGGCAGGATTTCCCCCACGACCGGCATCCACCCTGTCCTCAGAGCAGTCGCTCCAGCCGCGCCCGGAACCGGGTATAGGCCCAGGACACGACGATGAGCACCACGCCCAGCGCGATGAAGCTGAAGACCCGGGGCAGGCCACTGAGGCCGCGCAGGTCGTAGAAGAAGAGCTTCAGGATGCACAGGATGAGGAAGCCCAGGCCCGTGAGGCGGGCGGCGCGTTCCTGGGCGAAGAAACCCAGCACCACCAGGCCCAGGCCGAAACCCGCCAGCCAGACGGTAAGGTGGCTGCCGGTGGCCTCCACCCAGAGGGTGCCCAGGGTCAGGAGGGCGGCCCCGGCGAGCCAGGGCATGCGGTGGCACCCGGACAGGAACTCCGCCGTGTCTCGCACCTTCAGGAGCCGCAGGTAGCCCGCCAGCAGGGCCAGGGAGGAGGCCGGCAGGACCAGGGTCTCCAGGCCTGAGGTGGGCAGGCCCAGGTTCAGGGCGAGACCTCGGATCACCGCGAGGGCCGCCAAGACGCTGCCGCCCCGGGTCCAGGCCACCAGGTTCCGCTGCAGGCCCCAGTCCAGGGCCCCGAGGGCCATCAAGGCCCAGGCCAGGAGCACATGGATCCGGCCAAGGTCCTGGGCACAGACCCCAGCCACCACCACCAGGCCCCCGTAGACGTAGAGTCCCGCGCCTTGGGTCTGGGGGCGCATGAGCCGCGGCCAGCCCAGCCGCACATGGGCCAGGGCCCCCAGGAAGGGCAGGGTCGTGGCCAGTCGCTCCCACGGCGCCTGGGCAGGGTGGGGGTCCAGGTTCAGGCTGAGGAAGGCCAGGAAGGCCAGACCCAGGGCCCCGTGGCCCAGCACCCGCCAGGCCTGGGCGTCCAAGGCCCGGCCCCGTTCCAGGTGCAGGGACCCCACCAGGGCCCAAATGGGGGCCAGGTACAGGGTGTGGCCCGTGGCCTTGGCCTCGGCCCAGAGCACCGTGACCAGGGCCAGGGTGCAGAGTGCAAGGGTGCCCACGCTCACAGCGGCCAGGGTGCCTTCCCCGCATCTCTGGTTCAGGCTTTCCGGTCCCGCGTCCTCCTCCGCCCGCCGGAGCTGGTCCTGGAGCAGGTACAGCAGGAACACCGTCACCAGGGCCGACAGGAAGCGGCCGGAGACCAGCCAACCGGGGGTGGGGAATTCCCAGGCCCGCGCCAGAATGGCCACCAGGCCCATGAGGCCCGCCCCCAGGCCCAGCAAGGCATGGAGGCGGCTGGCCCGGCTGCGGGCCCAGAAGACGTAGACGAGGCCCAGGGCGGCCAGGGTGGGAGGGGCCCAGAGGGCCGCCATGTCCCGGAAGACCAGCCGTACCAGGATCCCGGGGGCCAGGAAACCCGCCACGAGGCGCAGGGTCTCGGGGGCTTGATCCTTCCCCAGGCGGTGTCCCCAACGGAACACCGAGACTTCCACCAGGAAGAGGATGAGGGCCGTGGCGCCCTGGGACCAGACCCGGCTCGGGAGGCCCAGCCAGTGGCCGCCCAGGTGTCCGCCGTGGGCGATGCTGCCCAGCAGGGTCGCCAGCACCAGGGCCAGGGCCAGCCAAAGCTTCCCTTCCAGGGCCCAGCGCAGGCCCGCCGCCGTCCACCCAAAGGCCAGCAGGGCCAGGCCCGGCGCCACCCATGGAACGGGGGCTTCCCAGGCGACCAGTATTCCGGCCAGCAGGGGGGCCATGACCTCCGCCAGCAACCTGGGGACGGCAAGGATGGCCTGGAGGTTGTCGTCGCCCCGGGGCCCGCAGCGCGCCAGCAGGTCCACCGCCAGCGCGGCCAGGGCCACGAGGCCCAGGGACCAGATGCGAAGGGAGAGGCCCCAGGCGGTGCCCTGGGCCAGCCAGCCATGGGTGGCGCAGGCCACCAGGGCGGTGAACAGCAGGCCTGCGGAAAGCCAGACCTTCTCAGGCGCACGCCGGCGTTGGCCCCAGGCGAGGTAGGCCAGGGCCAGGGCACCGAGCAGGGGGCCGGCCCAGGGCAGGGAGGCCTCCCGCAGCACCAGGGCTGCCAACACCACGGGGGCGGCCAGGGAACCGAGCCACCGAACCGAGGCCAATAGCCAATCCGGGGTTTCCTCCCGTTGGCCCCGTCGGGCCATGGCCTCCGCCGTCACCAGCATGAGGACGAGGGTGCCCAGGGAGACCACGGGCATGGGAAGTCCCAGGGCCGATCCAGGCAACGCCCAGCCCCGGGGAAAGGTGGAGGCCAGGGCAAAGAGCAGGAGCCCCAGGGCGCCGCCCACCTGTTCACCATGGCGAAGGACCAGGCCCAGTCCCAGGCATGCCAGGGCCAGGAGTCCCAGGATGGGCACCGTATAGCCGGGTACCAGGAGCCGATGGCAGGCCACCCCGGCCACCAGGAGGGGAAGGGCCAGGCCCAGGGCCCGCAGAAAGCCCAACAGAGGAAGGTCCAGTCCCAGCGTCTGCCGAAGGCCTTGGATGGGCGTGTCCTGGTCACGGGAGGGCAGGGTCCGGGTGGCGGTGTAGGTCAGCAGCAAGAGGCCCAGAACGCCCAAGGTCGGAGCTGTTTCCAGATTCTGTCCCGATAGGTGGTCCAGCTGCAGCAGGGCGGCCAGGAGGGCCTGGAGGGGGCCCAGGACAAGCATCTCCCGCCAGCCCGCCCGGAGGGCCAGGCAAGTCCACGCCAGGGCGAGGGCGGCCCAGGCGCTGCCGAGCCAGGAGGCCGGCACGGCGCTGTGGGCCAGGAGGGCCGCGCAAAGGGCGCCCCCCAGGCCGGAGACCATGGCCCAGCCGGGTCCTTCCGCCTCCAGGGCCTCCCGCCACAGGGTGCGGAAGAGACCCGCGTTCAGGAGCATCACCAGGGCAGGGGCCCCCAGCAGGAGGTGGCGCGGGGCGCCCGAGAGGCCGGGAACCCGCAGGAGGAGCAGGTCCGCGAGGGTGAGGAGCAGGCCCCAGAAGGCCACGTGGCGGAAATATCGTTCCCGGAGGAACACGCCCGCCGCCAGGAGCACCTCCAGCCCCACCAGGCGGTAGACGGGGGTGAGGTGGTGGGCCAATCCCAAGCGCAGGGGCGTCACCAGGGCCAGGGCCGCCAGACCCTCCGTGGCGCTGAGCAGGTAGTGGATCCGTCGACCCTGACGGGCGAAGACCCAGGCCACCGCCAGATGCGCCAGACCATAGGCCAGGGCCACGGTCCAGATCCAGGGGGCCCCGTAAATGCGGGCGAGCTGGAGGCTCACCCCCAAAGGCAGGAGGAAGTTCGCCAGCTGGGGGGCCACGATCCAGCGGGCCTGGGCCTCGTCCCGGGAACCCAGGAGGAGGGCGGCCTGGAGGATGACCCAGCAGAGGGCCACGCCCCCAAGGGTGGCGGGGATGGTCTCCAGGTCCGGTCGGCTCAGGGTCCAGGCCGCCAGGGTGACCCAGGTGGCCGTGAGCCCCAGGGCCAGGAGCCTCACCCACCGCAGGCGCCAGGAAAGCAGGGCCACGGAGGTGGCCACGAGCACCGTGGCCAGGAGGTTGAAGCGGGGTTGCACCTCCATGGCCGCCACCACCAGGCTGAGGTAGATCAGCAGGTAGGCCGAGGTGGTGGTCCATTCGTGGCGGTAGCGCAGGGTGTAGCCCACCGCCGCTGCCGCAGCCACGAAGAGGGCCAAGGTGGATCCAGCGGGGGAGGTGATGACCTTGGCGGCATCAATGAACCCGGCCGCAAAGGTCACGAAGTACACGATGGCCCAGCCCCCGGCGATGAGGGCCCGGCCGAAGGTGCGGTAGGTCTCCTTCCGTTCCGCCCAGAGCCCCAGACCCAGAAGGCACACTCCCCCCAGGTAGCCCATGAGCACCTTGCCCAAGGGCCCCTGGCGCTGGAAGACCAGGCCCATGGCGAAGACCACGCCGATGACCAGGACTGCCACCCCCAGCTTGAGGAAGAGCTGGGTGCCCAGGAAGTCTTCCAGGCTGAAGGAGGGTTTGGACGCTTCCTGGACATGGATCGGGGGTGGGATCTGGGGTGGCACGACCGCGGGGGGCGGCACCGGCGCAGGTTTGGTTTCGGGGGCGGGAAGGGCTTCCCGGGGCTTGGGCTGCGGGGGCGGCGTCGGGGGGGGCACCACCTTCGGGACCGGCGCCGGGACTGTGACCGGGGCCGGCGCTGGAACTGTGACTGGGACTGGGATGGGTGGGGGCAGGGCCGGGGCCGCGGCCTGGGGGCGGGATGGGGGGGGAGCCGCAGGGAGGACGGGCTCCGGGAGGGGCAGGGGTCGCAGGACAGGTTCCTGGGCAAGGGTGGATTCTGGCCTGAGGGGCGGATCGGGAGCCTTGGCGGCCTCAGGGGACGGGGCGGTCGTTCCCCCGTGCTCCTTGAGGGCGCGCTCTGCACGCTGAAGCCGCTTGAGCAGGTCCTGGACCTTGTCCTCCAGCTCCTCCACCCTCCGGCGCAGGGATTCCGTGGGGCTGGAGCGGGCCAGGGCGATGATGGACAGAAGGAGTCCAAGGACCGCCACGAGGGACAGGCAACCATCCATGAGCCATCTCCGGGAGAGGGCCCATTCTACCGGGGTGGACTTCGACTGTGCCTAGGCGCTTGGGGGGTGACGATCCTGGATGGAACCGGGGGGCCCCCATACAATCGCAAAGGCTTCCATGACGGGATGTGGAGGTTCCACAGATGAATGAAGTCAGACAAAAATTGTAAATACCCCGAAAGTATTTTTTTTAATGATTTGATTGAAGTCGAATTTTTGTGTTTTTGGGTTTTTGTGGTAAAAAAAATAACACAAAAACACAAAAGGAACCAAAGCACAAAAATGGTGTGAATTTTTCTCGATGTGGCCACCCTCCGTTTTATGTGGAGCGCGGGCGCTGAGGGTTTCAAGGATTGTCCCGGTGAATCTTGTTAGAGCAGGTTGGGTCAGCGGGTGTTCAGAACGGCTATCCGGATGTGCCGAGTGTTACCTGCGCTCCCACTGGGCCGGTCATTCAGGGATAGGGCGGTCAACCCTGGAGGTACCCTGGGGCCCCAATGCCACCGCAGAGGCTTCCATGACGGGATGTGGAGGCTCCATAGATAAATGAAGTTAGACAAAAAGAGCTAATACGTCAAAGGTATTGATCTGAATGATTTAATTTTAGTCGAATTTTTTGTTTTTGTGTTTTTGTGTTTTTGTGGTAAAAAAATAACACAAAAACACAAAAGGAACAAAAGCACAAAAATGGTTTGAATCTTTCTCGCTGTGGCCACCCTCTGTTTTCTGTGGAGCGCGGGCGCTGAAGGTTACAAGGGTTGTCCTGGTGAATCTTGTTGAAGCACGCTGGGTCAGAGGGCGTTCAGAACGGCTATCCGGATGCGCTGAGGGTTACCTGCACTCCCACTGGGCCGGTTATTCAGATTTAGGCTGGTCAACCAACCAAGATTGAATTCACCCTTACCCCACCCCGGAGAGCCCACCACCTCAACCCCATTCAATGGATGAAAAGGGTATGTGCCTCTGTCCGCCTATCCCACCCAGTCGGCCATCCAGGGCGCGGCCTTCACGGGCAGGAACTCCTGGAAACGGTGTTCCGCCAGCCCTTCCAGGGCATAGGGATCCTGGGTGAAGAAGGTCTGCAGGTCCTCCAGGGAGGCGGCTCGGGCCACCACCAGTCCGCCAGTCCGGGGTTCCCGGGGGCCGGACATGAGGAGCAGGCCTTGGTCGTACCCCGCCTGAAGGTGGGCCCGGTGGCGGGTTACCGCATCTCCGAGCTGCTCGAAGGGGACCTTGTAATCGATGGAAACGATGAAGTGGCGCATTCCGCAAGACTAGCGGAAGACGCCCCGCATCTGGAGGTAGCTGAACTTGTCGGAGGCTTCCCCCAGGGCCTGGACGGTCCCGGTGCCACTGATGACGAAGGTGGCCCGCTCGCCTGCCTTGCGGGAGAACATGACCTTCTCCACCTGGCCATGCGAGTCCCGGAGGACCATGCAGAGCTTGTCGTCCTCCGCCGTCTTCAGGTCGGTGTGGCAGATGGGGCATAGAAATTCAGCGGGCTGCCCAGGCTCCACCTGGGCGTCAGGGCTTAGGTATAATTCGTAATTACCGGGCTCCGGATGGAAGCCGATGAGGGTGCGGGTCTTGCCGATCTGGGAGACGAGCAGGATGGCGTGCTCGGGATTGAGCGCGCCCTGACAGGCGGGGCAGCGATAGATGTCGGCCATGGGGAATCCTCTCGGAAGACGCTTGGACCATGGGTCGGCACCTTTGGCTGGAGGCTTGAACCTGGACTGTCAAAATTTTCGACAAATTTTTTTAGTGGGATTCCCGGGGTTTTCGGGGACCCGGGGCCGAATGGCATCCCGAGGCGGCGTCCACGGCATCGATCCACCCCGCCCGGGACTGGGGAAAGGCATCCGCATAGGGCACGTAGGGCTTGAGGTCCAGAATGGGGGTGCCGTCCAGCAGGTCCAGGCCCCGGACGTGAAGGGTGTGACCCTCGATCCCCAGAAGTTCCACCGCCGAGAGCCCGATGGCGTTGGGGCGGTGGGGGGCCCGGGTGGCCAGGACGCTGCGTCGGCCCGCCCTCCGGGGCGGCCTCACCCGGGCGCTCCAGCCTTCGCTCAGGTGGAAGGCGTAGATGAGCCAAATGCGCTCGAAGCCCTCCAGATCCCGGAAGGCCTCCACGGGGAGGGCCGGATCCAGCTCCACCCGACCCACGGAGGCGTTCCCCGTTTCCGTGCCCTCCACCACCGTGGCCTGATGGGGCGCATCGATGCGACGCAGGTAAGGCGACCGGGCCACCCCGATGGGCGTGTAGGTGAAGGTGGGACGTGGGTCAGACATGGGCACCGGGGAATGCGAGGGGTCATTGTTTCACATCCCCGGAGAGCGGTTCGGTGCCTCGGATCCCGCCGGCCAGGGATGCCGTTGTCTCGGTGATGCGACTCCCAGGGCTCTTTCCAGATGGGCTGGTTCGACTGTGCCCAACTCTAACCTTTTGGCGGCCTTCCCGGTGGGGCTCGGTGCCCTCCTCGGGGTGACCTCAGCCCGGGTTCACCCCGAGGAGGGCGCACTAAAAACATATTTTTAGGCTAGAAAAAGAATATTAAACCGAGCTACCTTGCTTCACCGCACCTTTGCGGCCTGCCCTGGAGGCTCCCGTGAAAAAACTCAGCATCGGTCGAGAAACGCTGACGACCCTGGACACGAACCTCGACCACCTCGCCGGTGGACAGACCGATACCCGTTACCCCGTGACCCGTTGCAACTGCACCACGGTGAACCCCGGCCCCTGTGAGTACACCGCTACTTGGTGCTATATGACCAAGCAGTGGAGCTGCCAATGTGTGACCAGCCCTGGCCCCTCGGCAGGTTGCACCAGGTAACACGCCTTCCAAGCCACGCGCCCGAGGCCGCAGCCCTTGGACGTTCGACACGGAGGTACCGAAACCGCGCGGTATCTCCGTGTTGCCATGCATGCAGTTGCCACCCGTTCAACTTTGGGGTGCGTTCCGGGGTATGGGTCCCTCGTTCGAGCACAGGACACGCGGCATGACAGTTTGCCCACCCTCCAGGGTGGCTTCAGCGGCTTCCCTGCGGAGGGATGGTTAGGGATGTTGAAAGTTCTATGCTTGGGGAGTTTCACCGAGGTGCCTCATGCGTCCTTCCTTCCGTGGTCTTCCCTGGGTGCTGGTGCTTGGGCTGGCCTGTTCCGGGCATAAGGAACCCCAGGTTCCACCGACGCCCGACCCCATGGCCGCCCGGCAATTGACCCCGTCGCTCAAGGCGGAGGCCCAGCCCGTGGTGGCGGGGAACACGGCCTTCGCCTGCGACCTCTACGCCCAGCTCCGGGGAGGTACGGGCAATATTTTCTGCTCGCCCTACAGCATCTCCACGGCCCTGGCCATGACCTTCGCCGGGGCCCGGGGGGTCACGGAGCAGGAGATGGCCCGGGTCTTCCATTTCGACCTGCCCCAGGAACGCCTGCACAGCGTGTTCGGCGCCCTCCAGCAGAGCCTGGACACGGGGACCACCTTCGAAGGCTACCGGCTGGCCATTGCCAACCGGCTCTGGGGGGCCCAGGGCATGACCTGGCAGGCCCCCTTCCTGTCCATCACCCGGACCGCCTATGGGGCGGAGCTTCAGCCCACGGATTTTGCGGGGAATCCCGAGTCCGCGCGCCAGCTGATCAATGGTTGGGTGGGTGCCAAGACCGCAGGGCTGGTGCCGGACCTGCTTCCCCAGGGCAGCGTGGACCGGGACACGCGCCTGGTCCTGACGAATGCCATTTATTTCAAGGGAAGGTGGGCCTCCCAGTTCGATTCGGCCCAGACCCGGAACGTTGCCTTCCAGCGCCCCGGCTCCACGGCGGTGACCGTGCCCTTCATGCACCAGACCCAGATCTTCCAAAGGGCCAAGGTGGAGGGCGCGCAGCTGGTGCGGTTGCCCTACCAGGGCAAGGACCTGTCCATGCTCCTCCTGGTGCCCGATGGGGTGGATGGCCTGCCTGCCCTGGAAGCCCGACTCGGCCCTGCCACCCTGGCGGAGTGGAGGGGCAGGCTCCAGGAGGGCCAGGTGAGCCTGGCGCTGCCCCGTTTCAAGTTCAGCCAGAAGCTGGAGCTGGCGGGCGTTCTGGGCCGCATGGGCATGCCCTCCGCGTTTAAGCCCACCGCTGACTTCTCGGGGATGACCGGCAGCCCCAACCTCATGCTGGGCGGGGTCTACCACCAGGGGGCCGTGGAGGTGAACGAGGAGGGCACCGTGGCCGCCGCCGCCACGGGGGTGGTGGTGGCCCCGACCGCGGTGCAGCCCCTGGTGGTGGACCGCCCCTTCCTTTTCATGATCGTGGACGAGGTGACGGGCAGCCTGCTCTTCCTGGGGCGGGTGGTGGATCCCAGCTGAACCCCCCGGGTTTGGACATCCGTGGGAATCGGCACCCAGCCTCAGGTTAGGGTCGCTGTGCAACTGGAGGAGGAGCTCGGATCGAAGGACTAAGCCCTGGAGAAAGGTGCCGCGGTGTGATGGAGGGGCGGGGGCAAGGGGCTGCCTCAAGGCGGTGGATGAGCGTGGGAATCGACTTATGTTAAATTTATAGATAAATTATCAAAACAACTAAAGCGCTGGGCAAACTCGGGAGGACTGGAAGATTTCAGGCACCCGCAGGCACTTCTTTCCTGAGCCACTCGATCACCCCTTGTACTCGGCTCTTATCTTGTGCCCGAGCAATGCAAGTAGATCCGAGCAATGCAGGTGCGTGTGACACGGAATGCTGATTAGGAAATTCGAATAATAATAAAAATCGTATTTCATTGTTAAATTTTGATATTATGAGCAATAATTCTAATAGATAATTCAAAAATTATGTCAACATAGTTGTAATGACTGGATTTATAACAATTCTTTTTGACTGCGTGGGTCCATCGGTTCTGAACGTAAAATTGTTTGACCAGGGATCATTCGTCAACTACACTCTTTGTATTACTCTCAAATCATAGTAGGCACTTCGTGATATCTGCTCTTATTCTCCCTATCCTCCTCACAGGGGCCGGTGGCTTGTCATCGGTCGCGGTGCCGCCGCCTAACATTGTCACAGTGGAGGCTTATAATTGCGATGATGCGGATTGCCTTGTGTTTGGCTCTGCATCGGACTTTAGCGAGGGCAAAGTGTGTATTCATGACTGCGCTTTTAAGACGGCAGGCGAGCCCTATGATTACTATTCCGGTCGTTGGATTCGTGAAAATGGTGATTTAGTGCATGAGTGCAACTTTTCGGGTGAATGTGCGTGTGATCCAAAACGCTATGCTTGATGTGTGAGATTAAACATGTTCTTCCACTTGATCCTGTTATGTTGGTGCGTTTTATGTGGGTTGCCAAGTTGCGGGCAGATCGGTAAGGCTGTCTCTGGGCGAGATCAGGAGGAGATACAAAATAGTAAACCAAGTATCAACTTCTCTGGTTGGTCCTTCGCATCACGCACTCAGCCCGGTCATCAAGTTGTATTTGATGGGCAGCGTGTCATGATTCGCGATAATGAAAAAATCTATTCTTACGAGCCTGCGGTTCCAGTAAGCCAAGCCTTAAGAGTGTATACGCTTCCCGAGAGTGTAAAACTGGATCAAGAGGTTGTCATCAAAGATGGAAAAATTTATTTCCAGGATCGCACTTCTATCTATAAACTAGGTGAATCCAAGCCTTGGTTTAAATCCGAGCGTCCATTTCATTCTTTCTTTGTTGTTGATCGAAATACAGTTTTACTGATTTGGCCCTGTGATTCTTCTGGAATAGGAAGGATATCGGGTGGTTCAAGACGGGCTTTCTCTCGGCGGGAATTGGAATTGGCTGAGGTTCGCTTGCTGGAAGTCTGGAATGTTGAAACAAATACTTGCATCACGCGGGTTAATATTCCGAGTGCAGTATTAGACATTCTTGATCGTTTTAAGGCTTTTCCCCTGATCGATGTTGTCGTTCACCAGAGTCTGGAATCTCTTGTGATTTTTTTCCCCGCTCTGGCGCAGATATATTCATATGATTTATCCCGCGATGTGCTCAAAAGACTGATTACGCCATGGCCTGAGATTGATTTAGGATGGATGGATCCAATTATAATGCGTCAGAAGGACCCCAATGCCATTTTCTATGTTCCGGCTATTTTCTTTCCTCAGCTCATGAAGGCGAGCCCGGCTGAAGGCGGATGCATTCGTTTTGCATACGAAATAATGCCCTTGCAGGAAAATTTAATGGAAATGTGGCGAAAAGGCCCTGGTAGAAATGCTTCCTATGTCTGTGTGCCCGGTAAATTGCAAAAAACTACCGATATTCCTTCAGAATTCGCGATAGCTGAGTGGTGTCCTGGTAGCAGTCATGTGAGAAGGATCTCCTCCAGCGGTGATCCAAATATTGAAGATATTGACGAGCTTCGTAGGCGTGGATGGAACAAAAGATTTGCGTTCGAGGGAATTCATATTTCTCAAGACAAGGAGATAACTCCCCGTGGTGATTTTTTGAAAATCCTCAAGGCAGCAGAAAAGAAGCCCGATGTTGAGGGTGAGAAAGGAAAACCGTCAGCAGTACCAGCAGAGAAAGAAAAAAAGTAGAAGGCCAATGACAAAAGTGCGTTCATCCCCGCAGGGGTGAACGCATTTTTATTGGATCTCATGTGATGACTGACAATCTCGAACAGCTCGCCCAGCCACCGGCCGATGCCTACCCCGATATCACCCATCGATTGGGGCACGAATCGCAATTCATCAAGCACGTGCGGCAGCGGTGCTGGGTATGGTGTGTCGTATTTTTAACTATTTCTCTTCAGGTAGGCTAGGGAGCACCGGAGATCCCATGACCCGCGTTTCCCTGAGCCTCGCCCTGGTCCTCGCCCTGCCCCTGACCGCCCAGGCGCCCCTGACGGATGTGGAGCGCCTCCACGGCCTTTCCATGATCTGGCGGGAAGCGGCCTACAACTTCGCCTTCTTCGACCATGTGAAGGATTTGGACTGGGACCAGGCCTACAAGGACCACATCCCCAAGGTGCTGGAGGCCAAGGACACCCTGGCGTACTACCAGGTGCTGCAGCGATTTATGGCCCTGCTGAAGGATGGCCACACGGGGGTGACCCTTCCCCCGGAGCTCGCCAGTCTGGCGGATGCGCCTCCCCTGCGCCTGCGGGAGGTGGAGGGGCGTGCCCTGGTGATCGATGTGGCCAAGGATTGGCTGGCGCGGATCCCCTTGGGGTCGGAGGTCCTGGAGGTGGATGGTCTGCCCATGGTGCGGCACCTCAAGGAGCGGGTGGAACCCACCATCTGCGCATCCTCCCCCCATGTGCTCCGCCACGACACCTATGCCAATGCCCTTATGGGGCAACGGGGCACGGAGGTGGTCCTCAAGGTGCGCACGCCCGAGGGCCAGGTGTCGGAACACCGCTGCCTCCGCAATCGCGCCCACGCCAAGCTGGAGATGGTGAACCCACCCCCCAGCGCCAAGGCCTGGGAGTACCGAGACCTGGGGGAGGGTCTCGTCTATTTCGCCATCCACACCTTTGGGGACCGTGAGGCGGCCAAGGCCTTCGAGGCCCGCTTGGACGCATTCAAGGCCGCCAAAGGCATCATCTTCGACCTGCGCCGCAACGGGGGCGGCAACACGGGCAACGGCTACCCCATCCTGGGGGCCTTCCTCCAAGGCGAGGTGAAGGGTGCCGCCTGGAAAACCCGGGAGCATGTGGCGGCCTTCAAGGCCTGGGGCACGGGTGGGGGCACCTATGCCAAATACGGGTCCATGGGGGCCTGGCGGGAGGGGGGCCAGATGAGCTTCCGCGCCCCCGAGGGTCCCAAACTCACCCCGCCCGTGGTGCTGCTGACGGGGCCCAACACCGCCTCCGCCGCGGAGGACTTCCTCATTTTCTTCGAGGCCTATCCCCGTGCCACCCGGGTGGGTCAGCCCAGCAATGGCAGCACCGGGCAGCCCCTGCATTTCCCCCTGCCGGGCGGGGGGATGGCCCGGATCTGTGCCAAGCGGGATACCTTCCCCAATGGCAAGGATTTCGTGGGCACGGGCATCCAACCCCAGGTCCGGGTTGATGTGACCTTGGAGGAATACCTTGGGCGAAAGGACATCACCCTGGAGAAGGGGGTGGAGGTGCTGCGGAAGACGGCCCGCTAGCTGCGCGCCTTCACGACCACCGTGGCCCGGGCCTTGACCTCGGGATAGTCATCCCGCTTGGCCACCACATGGTAGGTGCCAGGTTTGGAGGGTGAGGTGTAGCCCCCCTGCAGGGTGACCTTGCCCCCGCCCGGCTCCTCCACTTCGAAGGTCACGGGCTGGCGGAAGTAGCGCGGGCCATCGGGCTTGTAGTTGATCTCCGCGGAGAATTGCAGGGTTTCCCCCGGGGCCACCTCCGCCGTGAGGGGCGTGAGACGCAGGTAGGGCTTGAAGGCCTGGGTCTCTCCGCCCAGTCGGGAGCTGCTTCGGGTCATGGGAGCTTCCTCCACTGGGGGTGTGGTCATTTTCCGGGCCCCCCCGCAGGCCCCCATCAGTAGGCAGAGTCCACACGTCATCAAGGTCCGGTCCATGGGCGCCTCCTCCCAGGCAGAGTGTCGCATGGGGCTAAGAGGGTGTAGCCGAAAAAGGCAGGCCCGCGACGGAGGTCAGCCGCATGCTCCGACAAGGCGAGCGGCGAAAGGGGATGTTATTCATCCTCTGAGCCGCTCAACACAGTCGGGCGCGCGGCTGGCCCCGTCCCTTCGGGCTGGGGCGGCAGGCTTCGCCTGGCGTTGTCGAAGGCCCTTGCCATGGAACCACCATGCCTGCGGGCCTTCTCCTAGCCATGCTTGCCTGCCGACCCAGCGCGGACCTTCCTTTTTCGGCTACACCCTCTAAGAGTGCCAGAGGGCATTCCCGTGGGACACCCAATTTCCCTCGGGCATGAAGCTGAGCCCCCTGGCCGAGCCCCAACGCGGTGCCTGGACACGCTTGCCCAGGGCACGGGCGCTCAAACGCAGCACCTTCAGTTCGAGGCGCCCCCTGGCCTGAAAGCACTCCGGCAAGACCTATCAATGATTCCAACACCTTAGGGAGTGCTTTCAGGTGAGTCCCAGCGCCCGCCGCACCTCGTCCGCCCGGCGCTTGCTCACCTGGATGCGGCCCGTGGCCAGCACCAGCTCGTCCGTGTCGGTGAGCTCCCGCACGGCCTCCAGGCGCACCAGGGCGCCGCGGTGGACGCGCCTGAATCCGTTTTCGGCGAGGCGCTCCTCCCAGAAGGCCAGGGAACCGTCCACGGGCAGGGGGCCTTCCGCCGTCCAGGCCAGGCTGTCGCCCAGGTCGGCGAGAAGGGCCTCCACGTCCTCGGGCCTCAGCAGGCGCGTGGCCCCCTTCCGGCGCACGGGCAACCGCAGCAGGTCCCGCTGGGCTGCCTTGGGCTGCAGTCGCGCCAAGGCCTGGGCCAGGCCCAGGCGACCGATGGGTTTCAGCAGGTAGTGCGCGGCGCCCCCCGCAAAGGCGGCCACGGCATGTTCGGGGTAGGCGGTGACGAAGACCAGGGCGGGGCGGGGCTCGGGAAGGAGGTGCATGAGTTCGGTACCGCGGAAGCCCGGCATCTCGATGTCGAGGAAGATCGCATCGGGCTTGAGCTCTACGGCCAAGCGTAGGGCCTCGGGACCCGTGGTCGCCTCGCCGATGACTTCGTTCCCCGGCAATTCCTTCAGGAGCCGCACCAGATGCCGTCGGCTCGCGTCCTCGTCCTCGGCCACCAGGATGCGAATCATGGCTTCATGCCCATGGGTACCTCTGGAACAGGAAAGCAGGAAGGCCTTGGGAAAGCGATGGGCCTGCGAGGGGCCGACCCATCCTGGCCAGGCTCTCAATCGGCAAAGGCCGCGCGGCCATCGGGGCGGACGAGGACCTGTCGGGTGCCGAAGCCGCTGCCGGGATTCCCCAGGGGGGGCGGAACCTCGGTGGACGTGCCCAGGGCAGTGTCGATGCGGAACCAGCGGGAGCGTGGCTGTGCACCCTGTCCCAGCAGCAGGCGCGCACGATGATTCCTGGCCCGTTCCGTGGGGGGATTCGGCGGTCGCTTCATGCGGAGCAGCACCTGAAGGAAAGACTCGGTCCGGAACTCCATGAGGAGATCCCCCTCGGGGGTCGGCTGGCATTGCCCGCCAAGGATTCCATTCGCGGACCCGCCGGGCAGCAGGACCAGCTTGCGGGGGGTGCCTCGCACGGGGTCCAGCACCGCGCAAGCCCCCTGACCCACCAGCACCAGTCCCCGGGGGGTGGAAAAAGCTCGCTCCACACGCCAGAAGTGTGGCGCTTCGGGACGCTGGAGGTGTACCTCCGCACCATATTCGTTCTTCCTTCCCGTGTCCTTGGCGGGCAGCTCCCCGCTGGGGTCCAGGGGCATCAGCCCCGCGAAGGTCAGCCAGCCCTGGGCGTCCACCCGAAAACGGGCGATGGGGCTGCGGTCCACCCCTTCGCCGAAGACGCTGTGGGCGAGGCCCAGGAAAGTGCCATCCCCGAGGGGGACGAAGCCCACGGCATAGCCGTGGCCGGTGTCGGGGCGGAACCGGGCCACGACTTCCCAGGGGCCAAAGTCCCGGCTGCGGTACACAGCCCCTGCTGCCCTGGGCAGGAGTCGATGGGGGTGGTTGGGGGTCTGTGTCTGCCTGCGTGTCGGCGTGTTCAGTTTCCGGTAGAGGCGATACCAGCCGGGGTGGGAGGGGATGCCGGTGGTCCAGGCTGCCCCATCGATCCACAGGGGTTCAGGCCGGTAGTCGAACCAGAGGGGGGACATCAGGCCTTCGGGCGGGTCCAGGCGGCGCAGGACGCGCCCCTTGGCATCCAGTTCCAGCAGACAGGGCGCGGCCATGGGATCGTTCTGGGTCATGCCCGTGTCGGGCAGGGCCAGGAAGGCGCGACCCTGGGACCAGGTCTGCTGGGCACGGCGGAACTGGGGAATTTCTGGCCGATGTCCGTTCATGCACCCGCTGGCGAGGAGGGTGGCCAGCAGCACCCAAGGCAGGGGACGCATCAGGCCACCTCGCAGGGCACGCGGAAGCTGGCCCGGTGACCCGTGTCCAGGCGTTCCAGTCGGAGATCCTTGGGACGTCCAAGGCGATTGCGCAGGTTGTGCAGGGCCTGTCCCAGGCCCTTCGTCCCGGCGAGGCCCGTGCCTGGATCCGTCACGCTGACCACCATCCAACGGCCCTCGCGCCGTGCGTCGATGCGCAGTTCACCCCCTTCGGCCCGGGGGGCCACGGCATGTTTGATGGCGTTCTCCACCAGCACCTGCAGGCCCAGCACCGGCACGGCGCAGGCCGACAGGTCCTCGGGGATGTCCAAAGTCACCTTCAGGCGATCCCCCAGGCGGGCCCGCTCCAGGCCCAGGTAGTCCTCCACGAAGGCCAGTTCCTGGCCAAGGGCGTGGCGCGGCCGCGCACTGGATTCCAGCAGGCGGCGCAGCAGCCGTCCGAGGCGCTCCATGCCGGACTGGGCGGCCTTGGGATCCTCCTCCACCAGGCCCGTCAGGGTGTTCAGGGCGTTGTAGAGGAAATGGGGGGTCAGGCTGGCCCGCAGGGCGAGGGCACGGGTCTCCTCCAGGAACCGCTGGGCCAGGCCCGCCGCCATCAGGGCTTCCACCAGGAGCACCAGGATCCCGAAATTCCGCAGATGCACGGCCAGGCCGGACTGGGTGAAGGCACTGGCCTGGAGCCAGCCGCCCCACACTTCCAGGGTGCCACTGTAGGATTCCACCCGGAGGCCTTCCCACAACCCTTGGGCAATCCTGAAGTTCTTGGCCAGGAAGACTGGTACGGCCACCAGCACGGGCAGCAGGCTCCAGCCCAGTCCGAAGCGGCGCTGCAGGAACCGCACCGATCGCGAAAGCAGCCACCAACCGAGGGTCAGCCCCAGCAGGATCCACCCCCAGCGCATCCAGAGTTCGCTGGAGTGCGCCCACAGGGCAGGGTTGAAGAGATCGATGCCTTCAGCCTTGCAGGCTTCCAGCAGCACAGGGTCGATGTCCTCGGGCCTGAAGCTCACGGGGGTGAAGCGCCATCCCCAGGGATAGAGCAGAAGGAAGGCGAGGAGAAACCGGAGTGCCAGGGCCCCCCAGGGGTGGGCCTCCAGATCGGACACGCGCTGTCGCAGGGTTGGGAAGGTCAGGTCCATGGTGGCTCCACAAGGTATTTCGAGGGTGGCTCCGGGTGGAAACCCCGGGAAGCCCCAGGGTTCCAAACGGACACCCCTTTTCCCGCAGCGGGAGGATTCGGGGCATCAGCGTGGATGGTCGGGTCATGTGACAGAGCTTTTACAGAGCCTGATCCCAAACGGACCGACACTGGGATTCGGATACCTGTTCGACCCTGCGGCCCCTGAACCTGCCCGCGCCCCTGCGGCGCAAGGGGCCACGCCTATCAAGCCCTTCCGCCCTGCCCTTTCCCACCGACCCGGAGGGCCCCGACCCTCCATCCCCTGCACCGGCTTCCTCGGAGGTTTGCCATGCGTCTGCCCCTGCTGCTCCTTCCCGTCCTCGTCGGTCCCCTGGTGGCCCAAACCACCACGGGCCAGATCGTTCTGACCCTGACCGCCCCCAATGGTCAACCCCTGGTGGGGGTGCAGGTCTCAGTGACGGGTTCCACCCTGGTGCAACCCAGGATGGTCGTGTCCGATGCCCAGGGTAAGGCGCGGCTGGGACTGTTGCCCGCAGGGCGCCTGCGGGTGGCTGCAAGCAAGAGTGGCTATCTGAACGCGGTGTGCCATGTGGATATGGTGGTTGGCGCCACGTTGGCCCAGACCATCGTCCTTCGTCCCCTCGAGGCCGCCGCGGCCTGCGTGGAGGTGGTGGCCGTGGCCTCCAGTGTCAGCATCGACCGTGCCTCGGCGCCGACTTCCCGGGTCCGCAAGGAGCATCTGTCGAGCCTGCCCACCTCCCGCAGCCTGCATGCGGTGGCCCAGCTCACCCCCGGAATTTCGGGGAATGTTCGCACCCCCAGCGCCCCCCCGAACACCGAGGCCTATTCGGCCTTTGCCGAGAACCCCTTCAAGGCCGCCCAGCGGGAGCCCCTCTCCACCTTCAGCATCGATGTGGACACCGCGGCCTACAGCAACGTGCGGCGCTTCCTGAACCAGGGCCAGCTGCCCCCCAAGGACGCCGTCCGCCTGGAGGAACTGATCAACTATTTCCCCTACTCCTACCCTGAACCCGCTGGGGACCGCCCCTTTGGCGTGCATTCCGAGGTGCTGGCCTGTCCCTGGACCCCCTCCCATCACCTGCTCCGTGTAGCCCTCCAGGCCCGGCGCCTCCC
>CAZPUI010000005.1:0-27132 GCA_964589695.1 uncultured Solibacteraceae bacterium
AGGCCGCCATGGCCGAACTCCTGGACAAGTCCGGCGGACAGTTCGATCCCACGGTGGTGGAAGCCTTCCAAAAGGTGATGGCGGTGGGGCGGAGCTAGGCATTCCATGGACCTCCTGATCGTCACTGGCCCCTTGGGTTCCGGGAAAACCACCGCCGTAAACCGCCTGCTGCGGGAAAGCCTGGCGCAGGGGCACAAGGTCGCACTGCTGGTGAATGAATTCGGGGAAACCAGCGTGGATGGGGCCCTGCTGTTGCCCTTCCAGCAGGAGCTGGAGGGCATCGCCAACCTGGTCAACGGCTGCGCCTGCTGCAGCCTGCGGGGCGACCTGGTCAAGGTGCTGGAGGATTGGGCCGGGCTGCCCCTGGACCAACGCCCGGATCGGATCGTACTGGAGACCACAGGTCTGGCGGATCCGGTGGACCTTGTGGACCTGGAACAGGATCCTCGGCTCGTGGGCCACCTCAGGCTGGCGGGCGTCCTCACCGTGCTCTCCTGCCTGGTGCCCCGGGAGGAACGGCAGCTGGACCGGGTGCTGCACCACCAGCTGACCCTGGCCAGCCTCGTCTACCTCAGCAAGGGGGACGTGGAGGAAGAGGCCCAGCAGCACTGGAGGGACCACCTGGCCCAGACCTACCCCTCCGTGCCTGTGGCGATTGCGAGGCATGGCCTTCCCGAGGCAGGCTCGCCGGACCCGTGGACCCTGGACGGGGTGCCTCGCCCCCACCTCGCGGACTCCGCCACGGAACCCACGAGTTATGGCAACGCCCGTGCCTTCACGCTGACCTGGGACCATCCCCTCGATCCCCTCAAGCTGGAAGCCCTGCTGAAGGATCCCCCGTCGGAAGGCACCCTGCTCCGCGCCAAGGGCATCTGCAGCTTTGCGGGCTGGCCTGTGCGCGGGGATGGGGGCGATCGCTGGAGCTTCCAGTTTGCCGACGGGCGCGTGGACCTGGCGCCCTTTCCGGGCCTGCCGGGCCAGGCCCCCCCGGAGTGGACCGCCGTGGTCATTGGTCGAGACCTGGACTTCACCTTGTGGCGCAGGGAGCTTCGGAACCTGGAAGTGGTTCCCGAAGGGGCCCGGCGGAAGGTCGCCCTTCCTGGTCCGCCGCCGGTGCGGGTCTGATGCACACCCGGCGGGTGACCCGGGCGGCAGTCCATGGCATGGGCTGGGCCCTTGGGCTCGGAGCCCTGGGGGCCTGCCCCTGCTGCGGAACGGCCCTCTGCGGCAACAACCTGGTGGGGGCGGGCCTGCTGGGCCTGGTCATGGCCTTCCAGCGCTACCGCACCTCGAAAGGAACCGCCCCCCTGGACCCTGCCCCGAAATCCAGCGACCCTGAACCTGGGGGAACCCATGTGTGAATTGTGCTGGAGCCAGGGTCGGGAGCATCCATCGGAGGGCAGCGGCGAGCCCCTACCACCGGAGATCCAGGCTTTCATCGAGCGGATGAGGAACATGGTGGCTCGGCAGGCTGGAACCCAGCCTCCAGCAGAGCCCGGGGGCGTGGACCCAGCCCCACCCTCGCCCAGGTCTTAGGCGCCCAGGCCTTCACCCAGCGGAGCCCCCCGTCACCGCGGGAGGCCCTTCTCCTACCCGAGGCAGGTCGCGCCCCGCCTCGGACCACCCTTCCCACGCGCCCCTTGCCGCCAAGGCAAATAAACAAATTAATATATAGATATCGAATTTTTTGTATGTTCGTTATTCAAAATAGAGCGAAATCAATAATTGCAGAAATGAAAAATGTTTTTATTTTTAACGATATATCTTATGGCATCCTATCAGTCCTGACCTCTTCACCTCCCCCCCAGTGATCCGAGTCGAGTTCAACCCATGGAGACACCGTTTCCCAAATCTCTCTCCGTGGCTACCCATCTGATCCGGTGTGCCCAAAGCCGGGATCACGAGGGCATGGTTCAGCATCTTCAGTCCCATTTCCGGTGCCTGACGGACGCCCAGGCAGACCCCCTCGAGATCAACCGGGGCCTCATGCTGGTCATGACGGCGTTCACAGCCATGGCCTTCGAGGGACGCGTGGAATTCATCGCCCGAGCCCAAAGCAGCATGCTGGACGCCCTCCACGAAGGGGATATTCCTAGGAAGCTGGAGGGTTTCCAGAACGCCCTGATGACCTGTGTCCAGGAACAGTTTCCCCGCGACCACGGGTCGACCCTGTTCCAGCGCCTGCAGACCCACCTCGCGCACTGTTCCTTGAGCGAGTTCCGCAGCCTGAGCGTGTCGTCCCTAGCGTCCCACTTTGGTTATAACCCGGACCACTTCACGAGAAAGATCAAGCTGGAGTGCAATCGCCTCCCCAGTGAAATCCTTCAGGAAGAGCGGTTGCGCCGGGCCCACAAGCTTTTGCACGGCCATCCCCCCCGATGGACCCTTCAGGAAATCGCGCGGCAACTGGGTTTCCAGGACCATCGATACCTCCAGCGATTGCTCAAGAGGTGGAAGGAAACCAACCCGCACCGTGAACCCGCGCCCTAGGCTCCACGAATCACGCAAAATGGCATAATAGAAGGATTTTTCAGCATCAACATCGGATTTTTCTACCTACCGTCCTCGAGTCATAAAGGTAAAACTGATACTCATATTTAGCATGCCGAACCGACAGACCAGGCCGGACATGCCAAAGATGAATTGAAGTTTTTCTCGCCCGAGGAGATCACATGGTTAATCCATACACCCCTGAATCCATTGAAATCGTGGTGCGCGGCATCCTCGAAGAGGTGCTCGGCCAGGGCGGAATCGACCGCGACGCCGCCATCGTGGACGACCTTGGCGCGGACTCCTTGGATTTCGTCGAGCTCAACACGGCGGTGGAAAAGCGCCTGGGCATCACCCTTCCCAAGCGAAGCGCCCTGGAGCACGGCAAGCGCCTGGTGGGAGGCACGGAGCAGTTCTACGGCCTGCGCACGGGACTGACCGCCGACGGCGTCTACCTCCTGGCCAACAGTTTCTTCCGGTACCAGGGCTTGAAGCCTGGCATGAGCGGCCCCGCCATCTTCAACCAGACGACCCTGGGCAACATGGTCAACCTGGTGCATGCCCTCTTCGAGTTCCTGCCCGAAACCTGTCCTGACTGTGGCCATGGGGAGGCCAAGGTCGCTCCCACCGGGAAGGTCATCTGCGGTGCCTGCAGTGCCGTGCTTCGTCCCATGGAGGGGGATGAGGCCCACGCCCTCCACCTCGGGACCCTCTTGAACACGCCCGTTCCCGTCTAACCCCGAAATTCTCCTTTGGATGGGGCGCCGCTCTGGGACAAGGGGCGGCGCCCTGGTTGCCCCTTGGCCCCCTTGCCTGGGTCCCCTCCGGGGCCCCATGAGGCGCCATGCCACCGTTCAGGACCCCTCCCATGAACAGATCTGTTGTCATCACTGGACTCGGAGTCATCTGCAGCCAGGCCATGTCCGCGGCGGAGCTCTTTGGACGCCTGGAGCAGGGGCAATCCTCCATTCGCAACCATCCCCGTTTCGCTGGGTACGGTTTGAAAAACCCTGCCTGCGCCTACATCGATGCCTCGGTGTGGGAGGGTCTGGAGGCCGAGCAGGGCGACGCAAGCCTGGGTCCCCAGGCGCGGTTGGCGCTGTACGCGGCCCAGCAAGCGATTACGGAGAGCGGTCTCGAACTCAAGAGCATCCGCCGGAAGGGGCTTTTCGTGGCTTCGAACAAGCATACGTTCTCGGAACACCAGCTCCTGGCCATGCAGCGGCATGGGAAGAGCAACGGGACGCACCTGGACCTCGACGCCTACATCCGCCATGGGGGCCATGCCTCCGATTCGTTCTTCCACAAGCGCCAGGACACGGCCGCGCTGGCCCTGGGGCGCAGGTTCGGCTTCGAGGAAATCGTCAGCACCCACGGCGATGCCTGCGCCGCGGGAAGCATTGCCATCGGGAACGGCTTCCGCCATATCCGCCATGGGGAACTGGACGTGGCCCTGGTGGGGGCTGCGGAGACCATGTGCAACTACGTGCCCATGATCGCATTCGGCGCACTGGGCGCCTTGTCACCCGACCCCCACGATGCGCCCGAGCAGCTCAGCCGCCCCTTCGATCGCCACCGGAATGGTTTCGTCATGGGCGAAGGCGGCGCCTTCCTGGTGCTGGAATCCCGGGAGCACGCCGAGGGGCGAGGCGCCAGCATCCTGGGGAGCGTGGTCGGATTCGCCAAACAAAGCGAGGCCCACCGCATCACCGCCAGCCCCTCGGACGGATCCCAGTACGCCCGGTGCATGCAGGCCGCCCTCGAGGACGCGGGCCTCACAGCCCGGGACATCGACCACATCAACGCCCATGGCACGTCGACGCCCCAGAACGATGGGTGCGAGGCCGCGGCCATCAAGCAGCTTTTTGGGAAACAGGCGGCAGGCCTTCCCGTCACGTCCAACAAGTCGGCCCTGGGACACTCCCTGGCGGCCAGCGGCGCCATCGAGGCGGTGCTTTCGACCCTCTCGCTGCACAGACAAACCCTGCTCCCCACCTTGAACTACCAGGAGCCCGACCTCGCCACCGAGGGATTGCAGGTTGTCCAGAAGGCGCGCCCCTGCGCCATGGAATACGTCCTGTCCAATTCCTTCGGGTTCGGCGGCGAGAACTGCGCCCTCGTGCTTCGCAGGTCCTGAGCCGAGGAGGCCCCGATGCTACCCACCGCCGTCTACATCGAATCCGAGGGCCTGCACTG
This sequence comes from uncultured Solibacteraceae bacterium, assembly GCA_964589695.1. Taxonomy (GTDB): domain Bacteria; phylum Acidobacteriota; class Holophagae; order Holophagales; family Holophagaceae; genus CAZPUI01. The sequence continues at coordinate 4,687 of CAZPUI010000005.1, forward strand.
CGCCGCAGGGTCCAGTGTCGAAGCCCTATGGCAGAGCTTTCTGACGGGGGAACGTGCCCTTTCCGGACTGGACTTCCCCCTGCCCGATCCGTGGCCTTGGTCCGCCGCCCTGCCCGTCGAAGCCCCGACGGGCGAGGCCCTGGGGGTGGACCGCAAGGCGCTCCGGACCATGGATGAGCAGGCGCGCCATGCGCTTCTGGCTGCCCAGCTCGCCTTCGGGGCCTCCGAGAGCTGCTCAGAAAGTTTGCCTTCGCGGATCGGACTCTACGTGGGGCTTCCCACGGTCGACGAATCCGTGCCGCCATGGTCGCTGCTGAAAGCCCTGCATGAGGAGGGTGGCCAGACGCTCACCACCCGAATCTGCTACCAGGAGACCCCCCCCTTCGCCGGCCTCTCCCAGCTCAACAGCAGTGCCTGCGCCCATATCTCGAACAGCCTGAAGATCTCCGGCCCCGTGGCCGCCTTCTCCCCCTCCACGGATGCCGGCCTCCAGGCCCTGGTGGAAGCGAGTCTCTCCGTCGCGGAATCGGAGAGCGAGGTCGCCCTGGCCGGGGGGGTCGCGCCCACCCTCAATCCCCATCGGCTGCTCCAGCTGGAGCGATCCCGCCATCTGTCCGATCCACACCATCTTCCCGGCGAAGGGGCCGCCTTCGTCGTCCTGTCCCGCAAAGCCTCGGGAAGGACGCCCGTGAGGGTGGCCGGGTACGCGAGGGGTTTCCTCCCTGGGGAGGAGGCCTCGGCCTTTGGGTCGATTGTCACCCAAGCCCTTGCCCGGGGCGGCGCCCAGGCCGCGCAGGTTGGATGGTGCCTCTGCGCCTCACCCTGCCCGGCGGAGCGCAGTGCACTCCAGAGCCTGGGACTGGATCCCGCGCGCTGCTTTGATTCCGGAAGCTTTGCCAGTGGTGAACTGGGACCGGCCGACCCTTTCGTGCAACTCCTGCTGGCCCTTCACGGCCTGCGCGGTGGCCTCCGCCTCGAAAGGTCCGGCGATGCCTTCATCGAAATTGGCGAGCTCGCCCCCCATTCCCTTTTGACGGCCCGGGGCCCCGAGGGGCAGTACGTGGTCGTCCACCTCGTGGCGGAGGCCCTATGAATCACCGCGTGCTCGTCACCGGCCTGGGCGTGGTGAGCGGCCTGGGTCACGATCGGGAGAGCTTCTGGCAGGCCCTCCTCCAGTCCCGGTCCGCCATCCGGGAATGGGCCCCGGAAGGCGTGTCCGACTTCCCCGTTAAATTCGCAGCGCCCGTGGATCCCGGGCACTTTGAGGCCCACTTCGCGGACCTTCCCCAGCTCCAGGGGGCCATGGAAAGGCGCACCCGGTTTGGACTCGCCGCCGCCGCCCGGGCCCTGTCAGACGCGGGCATGGGCTCCGGAAAGGGAGGGAACCGCATCGGTGTGGCCATGGGGTCGGGCGTGCCCGAACGCTGCCCGGAGGATATGCTCAAGGCCCTGGGTCCGGAGGGTCCCTCCTGGGCGCGATGGTACCGCCAGCGGCACGGGTTCAGCCCATCCCATGGCCATGGCAACGACCATCTCTCCGCCAGCATCGCGCGGGTCCATGGGTGCGAGGGGCCCGTGATGAACCTCAGCACGGCCTGTGCGGGGGCTGCCCACGCCCTCGGACTGGGCTTCCGTGCCATCCGGCGCGGGGAAGCCGACTGCATGCTGGCGGGTGGCGCGGATTCGGTTCTCAACTGCATGACCATGGTTGGCCTCGGACTGCTGGGCGCACCCTCGATCTCCGAAGACCATGGCGACAGGCTCTGCCGTCCCTTTGACCTGGTGCGGAGCGGGCTGGTGGCCGCGGAAGGGGCGGGGGTCGTCCTGCTGGAAAGCGAAGCCAGCGCCCATCGCCGGGGTGCCAGGGTCTACGCCGAACTATGCGGTTTCGGAAGCTCCATGGATGCCTACCGCATCACCGCACCCCATCCCGAAGGACACGGCGCCATCCTGGCCATGCGCAACGCGCTCGCGGATGCGGGAATGGATCCGGAGAGCATCGATTACATCAACGCCCATGGGACGTCCACGCCCCTCAACGACAAGACGGAGACCCGGGCCATCAAGGCGGTCTTTGCCCGGAACGAGCATTTTCGACGGGTGCTGGTGAGCTCCACCAAATCCCAAATCGGCCACATGATTGCCGCCGCGGGTGCCCCCGAATTCATCGCCACGGCCCTGGCCCTCGACACTGGAGAGGTCCCTCCCACCCTGAACCTCGAGACTCCGGATCCCGAGTGTGACCTCGACTACGTGCCCCATGTGCCTCGGAAGGCCGCGCCCCGCGCCGCCCTGAGCAATTCCTTCGGGTTCGGAGGCTTGAATGCCTGTCTCGCGCTCCGACGGTTCCAAGGGTGGACGGCATGAGGGGCGCGTCCAGCGAAAGCATCGTCATCACGGGGCTGGGCTGCATGCTGCCGGGGGCCGACACCCCCGAGGCCCTATGGGAGCGCCTGAGTGCCGGTGATTCGGCCATCAAGGCCTACGAAAACGAGCATATCCAGACGCGCCTGATCCCTCTGTTCGGGCACATCGATGCGTCCCAGCGGGCGGAGGCCGTTCAAGCCGTGCCCTTCAAGCTGCGCCGCTACAGTACGCCCTCTTCCCAGTGGGGCGTGAAGGCCGCCCGGGATGCCATGGCCCGCGCAGGTCTGGATCTGGAGACCGTCCCCGAGGGGCGTCGGGGCATTTTCACGGCCCAGGGGGACTACATGTACCCCTCCCTGCCGTCCTTCAGCGGTGGACTGAACAGTGCCGCCCATTTGGAAGCCCCCGATCTCGTGGCCCTCACCCGGGAGTTCCTGTCCCCCCGTGGCGTCGACCCCTTCGTCTCCATCAAGGGCCTGGCCAACAACCTGCTGGCCATTGCCGCCCTGAGTTTCGGGTTGCGCGGCGATTGCTGCGCCTTCGTGCAGGATGACAGCGCCTTTCTGGGGGCCCTGAGGGCGGCCGACTTCAGCCTTCGCCACGGCTACTGCGACATCGCCTTGGTCATCTGCGCGGGAAGCTACAACGAGGCCTTCACCCTCACGGAGCTCTATCAGATGGGCCGGTTGAGCCAAGGACACGCAGGCGCCGCCTCCATGCGTCCCTTCGACGCCAAGCGCGATGGGGTGGTGCTGGCGGAAGGTGCGGCGGCCTTCCTGCTGGAACGCCATTCCGGGGCCCGTGCACGGAAGGCCACCCCCCTTGCGGTCCTGAGCGGATTCGGAGCCCACCTCCAGGCGGAAGCCGACGAGGAGGCTCATGGCTACGCCCGCTGCGCAGAACGCGCCCTCGCAGCCTCCGGCATCTCCCTCCAGGCCGTCGATGGCATCGTCGCCCACGGCCGCTCGGAAACCGAAGCGGACCTGCGGGAAGCCGCGCTGCTCAGGAGACTCCTGGCCGATGCCCCCGACACGCCCATCACCTGCGCCACGGCGATCACCGGGCTGGTCCCAGCCTGTCCCCTGGAGATGATCGCGGCCCTCGGCGCCCTGGGGCGCGGCGAGCTGTTTCCGGTCCCCCACCTGGAGGATCCCCTCTGCCGGTCGCTGGCCCTGCTCCGCCGCCCCCTCAAACGACCTTTGCGGCACCTGCTCGCGCTCTCCGCCCACGCCACTGGATGGCATACGGCCATCCATCTCTCCCATCCCGAGGCCCTACCGGCATGAATTCCACCAGCCCCTACAGCCACTATGTCAAACCGCATCTCGCCGAAATCCTGGCGGCCCTGGGTCTGGACGTGGCCTACACCCGGGCCCAGGGGAACTACCTCTTCCACCGCGATCCGAACGGCGACGAGATCCCCGTACTCGATCTCCTCGGCGGCTACGGTTCCTTGATCTTTGGGCACAACCCCGTGGCCATCCGGGATGAAGCGCGCCGCCTGCTGGACGCACAGGTGCCGAACCACGCGCAGTTCTCCCTGCGGGAGGAGGCCGGGGCCCTGGCGGAACGCCTGAACGGGATCTTCAAGCGCGAATTGAAAAGCGAGGAAGACTGGAACGTGGTCTTTGCCAACAGCGGCGCCGAGGCCATCGAAGCCGCCGTGAAGCACGCGGAACTCGAACGTGTGCAGAAGCTCGAAAAGCTCCTGGACCAGATCACGCTCAACATCGACCGAACGCGCAGGGCCCTGCGCCGGGGTGAGGCGGCGATTCCGGAGGATATCTACGCCCACGCCACGATCCGCGAACAGGTGTTCGATGTGCGGGATTTCGACGAACTCGTCGTGGGCCTCATCAACCACAACACCGCCCAGCTCGTCCACCGCCCGGTCTTCGTGCTCCTCGAGAAGTCCTTCCACGGCAAGCTGATCGGCAGCGTCCAGCTCACGTACAACAAGAACTTCCGCCGCCCCTTCCAGTTCCTGGGGCTGAAATCACGCTTCGTCCCGGCCCAGCAGCCCGAGCTCATTGCGCGCATCGTCGAAGAGGAACGCCTGACCCTCTACGATCTCGATGTGCAGGAAGGCATCGTGCGCATCGTGGAACGCGAGATGCCCATCTTCGCGGCCTTCCTCGTGGAACCCATCCAGGGTGAGGGGGGCGTCCATGTGCTTCCCGCCGAGATGGCCCTGAGCATGCGCAAGCATTGCAACGAGCTCGACTGTCCCCTCATCGTGGACGAGATCCAGAGCGGCATGGGCCGCTCCGGGACCTTCCTCGCGAGTACGCAGATTCCCCTCAAAGGCGACTACTACACGCTCTCCAAGAGCCTGGGGGGAGGCATCTGCAAGCTTTCGGCGACCTTGATCCGCAGGAGCCGACTGCAGAAGATTTTCTGCCTCATCCATAGTTCCACCTTCGCCGAAGATACCTTGTCCTCCGGGATCGCCCTCAAGGTGCTGGACCTCCTGGAAGCGGAGGGGGGAAAGGCCTACCAGCGCATCCAGGAGACCAGCCGAAAGCTCCTCGGAGCCCTGAACCGCGTGCAGAAGGCTTATCCAAGCGTCATCCGGGAAGTCCGGGGGATGGGCCTGTTCATAGGGGTCGAATTCCAGGATCAGAAGGAGGCCAGCTCCATCATCATCCGGGGATCCGCCTACAACGATTCCTTCGGCTACGTCCTGTCGGGGTACTTGCTGCGGGAGGAGAAGATTCGCATTGCCCCTCCCGGCAGCGCACCCAACGTGCTTCGCATCGAGCCTGGTTTCGAACTGAGCGATGACGAGATCACTCGCATCGAGGCCGCCTTCACAAGGCTTTGCGACATCGTGCTCAAGCAGGATGCCTTGCACTTCGTATTCCCCCTCACCAAGGCGAAACGACCGAAGCCCCGGCAGGATGTCCGGGATTTCCGGAACGCCTTCCCGCCCCCGGAAACGACGCGGTCCCTGTCCCCCACGCGGCCGGTCCGGAAGGTGGCCTTCATCAACCACCTCATCTCCTCCGACTACCTGCAACAGGTGGATCCATCCCTGGCCGAACTCTTGCCGGAGGAGCTGCGCGAATTCGTCCTTCGCATGGATCCGGCCAAGCGAACCGCCCCCTACCCGCCTGTGCGGATCCATTCCCCCTTGGGCAGCGCGGTGGATTTCATCCTCTACCCCCTGTGCGTGATCTCCGAGCAAATGGGGCGGTACCTCACGGAAGGCGATCTGGAGAGCATCCGCGAAGACATCGAGGAGCGGGTCAAGTCCGCCAAGGAGGACGGCTGCGAAGTGGCGGGCCTGGGAATGTATACCTCCATCGTCACCAACAATGGGCTTTCACTCAGGGTCCCGGACATGGCGATCACCACCGGCAACGCCCTGACCATCGCCATGGGCATGGAGGCCATGGAGGACGCGCTCGCCACCAAGGGGTGGAGCTGGGAGGACCGAAGCGTCGTCATCGTGGGCGCCGCAGGCAACATCGCCTCCACCTACGCCGCCCTCCTGAGCGAACGCACCACGAAACTCACCCTGGTGGGCAGCGCGCGTGAAGGCTCCCAGAACCGGCTGAAACGCACGGTGGAGCTGCTGTACGAGGAGGCCTGGATGGAGCTCGAGCAGCGCCCCAAAGGCCGTGTGGGCGCGTTGGCTTCCCTGCTCCGGGAGGCACCCCTCGTGAAGCAGTGGCTTCTGACCGGAGCCCCCCCCAACTGCGGGAGACAGCTTGCCGCCCACTTCGCCCAAGCCCAGGATGCGCCCGTGACCCTCACCGTCGATCGCGCCGCCATCCGCGAGGGCGACCTGGTCCTTTGTTCCGCCAACGCGCCCGAGCCCTTCCTGGGTCCCGAAGATTTCAAGCAGGGTGCCATCGTGTGCGATATCGCGGTGCCCAACAACGTGATCCCCGGCATCGCGGCACTGCGGCCCGACCTTGTCTACCAGCAAGGTGGCATCGTGGCGACCCCCCATGGCGAGAGTCTCCATCCCAGTGCCCGCGCCTTCCTCCAGGGCGGCGAACTCTTCGCGTGCATGGCGGAGACCGTCGTCCTCGGGCTCTCGGGCATGGAACAGCACTACTCCTACGGTGCCATCTCCAAGAGCCAGGTGCGCGAGATCGCCGCCCTGGCCAAACTGCACGGTTTTTCGCTCTCCGGATACAAATCCGGCAGCTCCCTATGAGGCAGGAGGAGCCCATGCCTTTGCTTTTGAAGGATCAGGTCGCGCTCGTGACCGGCGCCAGCCGGGGCATTGGACGGGCCATTGCCCTCGCGCTCGCCGAGCAAGGATCCCACGTGGCCATCAATTACCGCAGCGATGACCGTGGCGCCCAGGAGACCCTCGAGGCGGTGGAAGCCACCGGGCGCCAGGGCCTGCTGGTCAAGGCGGATGTCACCTCCCCTGCCGAGGTGACGGCCATGGTGGATCGGACCCTGGAACGCTTCCAGCGCCTAGATATCCTCGTGAACAACGCGGGCATCACCCGCGACGGTCTGCTGGTGGGCATGCCCATCGAGGACATCGAGGCGGTGCTCCGCACGAACCTGCTGGGGGTCATCTACCCGACGCGGGCCGTCGCCGCCGTCATGATGAGTGCCCGCCGCGGTCGCATCGTGAATGTCTCCTCCGCCGCCGCCCAGAAACCTGGGCGGGGCCAGTCGAACTATGCCGCGGCCAAGGGGGGCGTCGAAGCCTTCACCCGGGCCATGGCGGTGGAACTCGCGCCCCGCAACATCCTGGTCAACGCCGTGGCGCCGGGCGTGATCATCACGGAGATGTCCGATGAAATCCGCCAGTACGGCGAGGAGGAGATCAAAGCCAAGCTGCTGCTCAAGCGCTACGCGGAGCCGCGGGAAGTGGCCGACCTCGTGCTCCATCTCGCCAGCCCCAGGAACCAGTACATGACCGGACAGGTGTTGCATCTGGACGGCGGGCTCAAGATGGCATGAGTTCATTTATGACATTTGCTTCCAAAACCGTGATGATTACGGGCGCCGCCCAAGGGATCGGTGCGGCCGCCGCAAGGTGGTTCAGCGACCGCGGTGCCTCCCGGCTGCTGCTACTGGACCGTGATTCCGCAGCCCTCCGCGCGCTCGCTGATGAACTGGGGGCCGTGGAAAACCCTCCTGAAGTTGAACGCTGCGAAATCGATATCTCCTGCCGCGAATCCATGGCGACGCAGCTCCGTTCCAGGCTCCAGGGTCTGGAATCCCTCCAGGTGCTGGTGAACAGTGCCGGGATCGCCGACGAGAACGAGCCGGAGGATGAGGACACCTGGCATCGCATCCTCGACGTGAACCTCCATGGCACCTACTACGCGAGCCTGGAAGCCCTGCGTTGGATGCCCAACGGAGGCCGCATCATCAACGTATCTTCGCTCCTGGGCCGCGCGGGCAAGATCCGAAACACGGCCTACTGTACCTCCAAGCACGCCATGCTCGGCTTCACGAAAAGCCTCGCCCTGGACCTCGCGTCCCGCCGCATCACCGTCAATGCCGTGCTTCCTGGATGGGTGGATACGCCCATGCTGCAGCGGGAGCTCCAAGCGCAGGCGGAGCTGATCGGTACCGAGCCCGAGCGCCTGACGAGGAATGCCCGGAAGCAGATCCCCCTGAAGCGCTTCATCGATGCCCAGGAAGTGGCCTCCCTCATTGGGTTCCTCGCCTCGGACGAGGCCTCCGGCATCACGGCCCAAAGTTTCATCATCGATGGCGGGTTCACATGCGGCGTCTGAGGGTCTCTCTCTGCCTGGCCGCCCTGCCCCTGTGTTCCCAGGAGGCGCCTCCCGCTGCACCGGCCCCACCCCCGGCAGCCTCTCCGGGGCCCCGTCGCTGGGAGATCAAGGCATCCGCCACGTGGGCGGAGCACCTTCACGGGATCTCCCCCAGGAGTCCCTGGCGGGGTGGGCAATTGATGGCGAAGTACGAGGATGAGTGGGGGCCCTTCAGCATCCGTGTCGAAGGGCGAAGTCGCTGGAATGAAGCCTACCGGGACACCCGGTATGCCAAGGAGGCGAGGGAGGCCTATCGTTTCCAGACGGACCTGCGCGAGGCCTACGTGAGCCTTCCTCTCTCCGGGTGGACCCTGAGCGCCGGCCTGCAGCAGGTGGTGTGGGGCAAGGCGGATGCCCTGCGCATTGTGGATCAGGTCAATCCCATCGATCTGCAGATGTTCGTGCTCCCGGACCTGAATGAGATGCGGATGCCCGTTCCCATGGTCCGCGGGCAGCGCATGGTCGGCGAATGGACCCTGGAGTGCTTCTACATCCCCTGGTTCACACCGACCAAGTTCGCCAAGGCGGGCAGCGAGTTCCACATTCCGGTGCTCGATCCTGAGCTCGCCTCCTTCGTGACGATGCTTCCGGAGGTGCGGCCCGCAAGGAAGCCTCGCAACGGTGAATTCGGTGCCTCCTTCGGACGCAGCTTCGAAGGCATGGACTTGAATCTGTTTCTTTTCCACACCCGCGACGATGAACCCGTCTACCGCCAGACCCTGGCGTTGGATGACCAAGGCACCCCGCGACTGCACCTCCAGGGGGAGTATCACCGCAAATTCATGGCGGGCCTCTCCTTTGCGAACACGCTCCCAGGCGGATTCGTGGTGCGCTCGGAGTTCGCCTATTCCCCACGGGTCACCTACATGTCCGAGGAGCTCGACCGTGAAGGGCTCTCGAGGCACGCGACCTGGACCGGCCTTGTGGGCCTCGACTACCTCTGGCGGGATTGGCTGTTCACCTTCCAGGTCCATGACCGCGGCCTTGGGGGCTGGCGGGAGCAGCTCGGGGTGCCCGAACGGGGCACACTCCTGACCCTGTCGGCCACCGCCACCACCTTTTCGGGGCGCCTGGAGACGCGTCTGGCCATCAGCTCCTACGCGCAGAATGGCGATGGAAGCTGGTACCAGGCGCGCTTCGCCTGGAAACCCGGCAACCACGTGGCCTACGGGGCAGGACTGGATGTCCTCGCGGGTCCCCGACGGGGCTTCTTCGGGCAGTTCAGGGAGAAGGACCGCCTCTGGTTCGACGTGAACGTGCATTTCTGAGTCCCTTCACCCCACCTTCCACGGAGGATTCCTTGAATTGGCATCCCATTTCCGGTTCGCACCCCAAGCTGCTGCTCGCCCTGGCGCTGGGGCTTTTGTCCATGGGCCTTCGCACCTCCCCCCTCCCCGCGAACCCCCCTTCGGCGGATCAGATCCTGGAACAGGTCCGCAACCGGGATGACGGAACGGACATCTACTCCGAGGTCCGGATGGTGCTCGTGGAGAGCAACGGCAGCACCCGCACCCGCGATCTGCTCTTTTTGGAAAAGGACTTCGGCAAGAACGAGAAGACGACCATCTACTTCACCGCTCCCGCCGATGTGAAGGGGGTGGCCCTGCAGAGCGTCAACTACGACGAAAGCAGCGACCAGGAAGATGACCAGTGGATGTACCTCCCCGCCATGCGGCAGACGAGACGCATTGCCGCCAACGATAAGCGCGGTTCCTTCATGGGGAGCCAGTACGCCTACATCGATCTCGACAAGCTCCGCGTGCGCGACTTCACGCAGGTCGTCCAGGGCGAGGAAACCCTTCAGGGCCGCCCCTGCCATGTGATCGAACGCAAGCCCGTGGGCGACAAGATCATCACGAAAACCGGGTACCACAGGACCTGCCTCTGGGTGGACAAGGAACGGCTGCTGGTGCTCAAGCAGACCTACTTCGATGCCCGGGGCGTGCAATTCAAGGAGCTCATCATCAAGCGCGTGGAGAAGATCCAGGGCATCTGGAGCGTGATGGAAAGCGAGATGAAGGACCTCGTCAACCGCCGTTCCTCGTCACTGATCTTCAGCAACGTCCGCTACAGCGTGGGTTTGGCCCAGTCGCTGTTCCAACCCTCCATCATGAAGACCGGAATCAGCCATGGAAACCTACCTCCGCTTCGTTGATCGTTGGGCCAAGGCGATTCTCATCGTCCTGGGGGCGGTCACCCTCTTCTTCGGGTTTCAGCTTCGCCATCTGGCCAACGACAGCAACCCCTACCTGCTCTCCGAGAGCCATCCTGCGCGCAAGACCATCCTGGACATGCAGAAGGATTTCTCGGGCACCTACGATGCCGCCCTGATCGCCCTCCACAACCCCGGGGGGGTCTTCAATCGCGAAACGCTGGATGCGGTCTACGAGCTCACCCACCAGGCACGGAGGATCATCCTGACCGAACCCTCGGATGCGGAAGCGCTTCAGAGGATCGGCCAGCACCTCGGAACCCAGTCCGTCGCGTGCGAGCGCCTGGTGGCGGGAATCCTGAAGGGTGGTCTGGAACAGAACGACTACTTCGCCGCCGAGGAACTGGAGCGCCAGGCTTCAGGCCTCACCTTGTCGGCCGCGGACCGGGATTTCCTCTCCTACCTGCCCAGCCGCTTGAACCCGATCAAGGAGCTGGCCAGCATGGCCGCCAGCGACAACATCCTGGTGCAGGACGGTACGCTTCAGGTCACGAAGAGCCTGCGGGACAAGCAGATCCCCCCCGGGCAGATCCGCACCGAGGTCATGGGCAACGACATGATGATGAATGCCGTCGTGTCCAAGGACGAGAAGGTCGCCCTGGTGGTGGTGGAACTCTGCCTGAAGCAGAACGATGCCGATGGCCAGGTGCGCGCCTACGACCGCTTTCGCAGCATGGTGGACGAGTACAGGAAGGGACATCCCGAGTTCCGGGATGAGGTCCATATCGCCGGTGTCCCCATCTTCGTGGCCGAGCAGAAGCGCCTGATTGACCGGGATCTGAACACCCTGTTCCCCTTCGTCGTGGGCGTCGTCACCGTCGTGCTGCTCGCGTATTTCAGGCGCCCGCTGGGGGTCCTGTTGCCCCTGCTCAACGTGGTCATGTGTACCGTGTGGACCCTTGGCCTCATGGCCCTCCTGCGCTTTCCCCTCGACCTGATCACGAGCACCCTTCCCGTCTTTCTGATCACCATCTGTGGGGTGGATGCCATCCACATGATGAACGAGTACTACACCCAGAAGGGTCTGGGCATCTCCAACAAGGAGGCCGTGGTCCGCACGTTGCGGGAGATGTTCTCGCCCGTGGTGCTCACCACGGTGACGACCATCGCGGGCTTCCTCTTCTCCACTTCCACCAAGATCTCGAGCATCAAGGTCTTTGGCATGTTCATGGTGGTGGGCCTCCTCTCCGCCCAGATCATCGCGCTGCTCCTGATTCCAGCCTGGCTGAACGTCATGGGCTCCAAGCGCATCGTGAAGGCCGCCGAGGGGAAGGAACACGGTGTGTGGATCGGGCGTGGGCTCGAGCGGGGCCTGGCCTGGCTGCTGCCCCGACGGAAGGGAGCCCTGGCCGTTTTCGCCGGCATTCTCGTGGTCTTCGGGGCCTTAACGACCCGCATCGTGGTGGAGGACGCCGGTTCGAGCTATTTCCGGAAGAGCAATGTCTTCCGCCAGGCGGATGAATTCGTGAACGCCCACATCGCCGGCACCAGCCCCGGCTGGATTCGCATCCAGGGCAAGGAACCCCGGGCCATGCTGACGGTGGAAGCCACGTCCTTCATCAATCGCCTCGATCAGTTCCTGCTGGCGCAGCCCAACGTTAGCTACACATACTCTTTGGCCACCTACGTCAAGCGCATGCACTACGTGCTCAACGATACGAAGATGGGAACGAACCGCCTGCCCGCTCGCCAGGAGAACATCCGTTCCGTGGACCCCACCACCAAGCGCGAAACCGTGGAGCAGGTGGAGGGCGATCAGATCATCTCCCAGCTCGTGATGATGTACGAGAATGGCGGCGGGAATGATCTCAACAATGTGCTCATGCGGGATGGCTCTCAGGCCGCCACCCTCTTCACCATGAACACGAGCCGGGCCAGCGACTACGAGAAGCTGCTGGTGGACCTCCAGGCCTGGCTTCAGACCAACCGTCCCACCCACCTTGAGGTCACCCTTGCGGGTACGCCCGTCATCTGGACCGCGGTGCTGAAGGAGATCGTCCGGGGCCAGGTGACCAGCTTCATCCTCGCGTTCCTGTCGGTGTGCGCCGTGCTCATCCTTTGGCTGCGTTCCTGGAGAGAGGGGCTGCTCGCCGCGTTGCCGCTCGCCGCCACCATGATCTTCTACTACGGCATGATGACCCTGCTGGGGATCGAGCTGAACATCGGCACCGCGCTCATTTCCTTCATGGTCGTGGGCATCGTGGACTACTCCGTCCACTTCCTGCACCGAACGACCTCCCGCCTATCGGAAGGTGGAACGCTGGAGGGGGCCCTCCTCCATGCCATCCGGCATTCGGGCATGTCCATCGCGTTCAACGTGGCGGTCTTTTCCTTGGGTTTTCTCACCCTGCTGCTCTCGGAATTCAAGCCCATCGTCTGGCTGGGCGGTCTCGTGGCCCTGGCCCTGTTCATCAGCGGCATCATGTCCCTCTTCCTGATCTCCATGCTGGCGCCCAATTTCCTGAAACCCCGATAGGACAGGAGTCCCCATGAAACGCGTACTCATCATTTGCGGACACCCCGGCAAGGACAGCCTGGGCGAAGCCCTGGCCTCGGCCTATGCCGATGGCGCCCGTGAAGCCGGAGCCGAGGTCCGCCAAATCACCCTGCGTACCCTGAATTTCGACCCGAACCTACACGAGGGCTACCGGGTGATCCAACCCCTGGAACCGGAACTGCAGGCCAGCCAGGAAGCCATTGCCTGGGCCCAGCACCTCGTCTTCGCCTACCCCCTGTGGTGGGGAGGACTCCCTGCGATCCTGAAGGGATTTTTCGACCGCGTGTTCCTCCCGGGCTTCGCGTTCAAATACCGCGAGAACTCCCAGCTTTGGGACCGCCTGCTCACGGGCCGCAGCGCCCGATTGCTCGTGACCATGGACACCCCCCCCTGGTACCACCGGTGGATCAACCGGGCCCCGGGACACCGGCAAATGAAGCAAAGCATCCTGGGGTTCTGCGGGGTGAGCCCGGTGCGGATCACCGACATCGGCCCCGTGAAGAATGCCCCCCAGGCCAAGCTCAAGGCCTGGGTCGAAGAGGCACGGGAGCTGGGGATGAGGCTGGCCTAAGGGCAAAGATCGGCCTGGCTCTTTCATGGCCTGTGGTGGCCCTTCGGAGCCACGAGGTCTTACAGCGATCATGAGGACTCGCGGACCGATCGAACCGACTCACTGCGGAGCCATTCACCATGCCGCAGTTCATGGGATAATTCTGACCGAGAATAAATATTGACATTTCACCGGGGGGGGTAACCTCGAGAACACAAACCACCCATATACGGAGGTCCCATGCGATGCTCGCAATTTTTCAGGAAAAAAGTAATCACTGGCCTGGCCTTAGTTGTCAGTCAAATCCTTCACGCCGACATCTGCATTCGAGACATCTATGGGAATACTGCCCAGCTGATACAGGGCGGAGATGGTAAATGGCAAATGTGGGTATGCGCGGTGTCGCATGGTACCGTCTATGTTGAGAACGGTGGAATCCTGGAAGACTGGGAGGCACAGGAGGGAATGCGGTATTTACTGAACAATGGAGGACGAATTGAAGATTGCAGACCTGCTTAAACGATTTTGTTTTTTAGCTTCTACAGCGATAGCCTTGGCTCAATATCCACCCCGTTCGTCTGAAAGCCTTCTCTGGACAGGGCCCCATCTGTATCGGATGAATTCCAATGGTCTACTGCAGGCAACGAAGGTCACCAAAGAATGGCTAGGTTCTAAAACCATCAAGACATTTGAATTACCCCAGGGAATTTATGGAATTCATTATGTAGATGGGCTCTTTTATGCCGAGCGCACGCGGTATTTCCAAGACTCAAAGAAACGTGGCTTTTCCGTGGTTTCCAGCACGGATGGGGAGCATTGGGAGGATCTAGCGCGCATGGATGACCAGCCCACGGCGAGTGGTAGTCACCTTTCCAACGCGCGGTTCCTTCGAGACGATACGTTTCTGGTGAGTGCCATGGGCCAGCCCTTTTCCTGTGGAGACGGCGTTTCCCTTTTGGGCGTGGCCCGAATTCGCAATGGGGTGCTGCGCTTCGAGAAGTCGTTGGACATGGACCTACCCAAGAAATTGCCGGCCCGCTCAGGTGCGGCTGCCACCATTTTCGGTTCCACCCCCACCCTGGTTTTCCATCGCGTGGGGGATGCCTGGGTCGCCATGCATCACCGGACCGGCGCCTACTGGGTGATCACCCTCTCCGACTCCGGTCAGCCCCGGGTTCGGGCCCGCCGGTTGTTTGACGAGGTGAACCCCTGGAATGCTCAGGCTCGATACGAATACGCGGTGCTCGCCTGCCAACCCGATGGTGAAGGTGGTGCCCTGATGGCCACCCGAACCCTGGAGGGCATCCTCCACGGTCTCACCCCGGAACCAGGATCGACGGTATCCACACTGCCGCCAGGCGTGCGCGTGCCGATGGAAGTGATCGAAGCCAAGTATAGATCCGAAGTTGCGAGTTCCCTGCGCCGCTATCCGGGATTGGTCTGGTGGCGATTCGACGGGCCCTCCCAGAGTTTCAAGCAATGTGTCGCACCCGAGGGTGCGCCCACGCGCCTGGAGACACCGGAGGATTACTCTGGTTTCACTTTCCGCTTCGACGCCCAACGCAAACTGGTGATCGAAACCCGGCTTCCCAAACCAGCTGCACCGGTCAAGGTCCTGGAGGTTGGAAAAGCGAAGCAACCACCAGCCTCCTGAACCCATGCCCCAACACGATCCCCAGGAAGGCCAGGTTCCGGGGCAGGAGGGCGGGCCAGAAGAGTCGCAGGGGCCTGGGGGGACCCTCCACCAGGCGCTGGGCCAGGGTTTCCACCCAGGCCCGGCTCCGGGGCCAGTCCGCCAGGCCTTGGAGCCAGGGCTCGGGCAGGGCCTGGTGGCCCACGGTGGCCCCCGCCAGGGCGCCCGCGATGGCCGCGGTGGTGTCGGTATCCCCACCCAGGGCGAGGGTGGCTCGGAGCACCCTGGGGAAGTCCTCGGGACTGGACAGCCAGGCCATGAGGGCCGCTCCCAGGGTGTGCACGATGTAGCCACTGACCCCCCGGTCCCAGCCCTGGGCGCGGCCGAAGGCCTCCGGGGTGAGCCCCTGGTCCAGGGCCACCCGCAGGTCCGTCAACATGCGCACCAAGGGCGGAAGGGTGGTCTCGGTCTGCAATCGATCCAGAATCGCCCCGGGTTCCAGGGGCCCGGTCCGGTGCGCGGCATGACGGCAGGCCAGGGCCAGGAGCCAGGCCCCCTCCTCCGCCAGGGGATCGGTGTGGGTGAGACGGGTGCTGGCCCGCACCAGGAGGCGCAACCGATCGTCCTCCGCCGTCAAGGCCGCCCCCAGGATGGGCGACCGCATGGCGGGGCCGTTGCCCGCTGAAAACACCCCTGCCCTGTCCGGAGGCACGAAGCACCAGAGTCGCAGGCAGGCCCGAAGCGTGGCCAGGCCCACCCCGGCGGGCAGGCCCAGGAACCAGCCCCGAAGCCGCCAGGCCAAGGAGGTGGCGAAGCGCTGGGGATCCCCCCCCGAAGCCAGCAGGGCCTGGGCCGTCATGCAGGCGTGCTCGGTGTCATCGCTGAAGAGTCCCCGGCCCAGGAAGAATCGGTGACCGAAGTCCTCCCCCATCCGGATCCTGGCGGGACCCAGCCCCTCGAAGGGCAGTCCCAGCGCATCCCCCAGGGCCAACCCCAGCAGACAGCCCTTGATCCGGTCCGCGCGAAGGGTGTCAGTGGCCTCGGACATGGCTTCCCCCGGACATGCATCGGCGGTCATGCCCGGAAGCCTGAGCCCCGCGAAGGGCGAGGTGGGGACTGGCACGCATGAAGGCTCCTGGAGGCTAGAGGATGATCTTTTTGCGTGACGATTCCCCATCGGGTTCCTTAAGGGGCTGGGGTACCCTCAGAGCCGGTTTGCGTTGCCAACATCAAGGGTTTCCATGTTCGCCTGCTGGATCCGTCCCCCCCATGGTCCGCCCCTGCCCCTGGATCAGGCGCATCCGGAGGTTCGCGTGGGTCGGAGTCTGGACAACGATGTCTCCCTGGAGGACATCAGCCTCTCCCGACACCACGCAAGGTTCCGATGGACCAAAACGGGGGTTGGGGTGGAAGATCTGGGGTCCCGGAACGGGACCCTGGTGAACGGTGTGGCCATCCAGGGGCTGCACCCCCTGGCCTTGGACGATCGGGTGAGCCTGGGCAAGCACACCTTCACGGTGACTGGTCAGGGGGAGGACCTGGGAATCCTGGAGGTACCCCAGGGCACCGTGATGCTCTCCGTGGACAAGCTCAGGGGCACGGTCCTGGTCCCCGGGACGGGGGAGGTCCTGGGGATCATCCATGCCGTGAGCCTGGCGCTCGTGGGGAATGGATCGGTGCAGGACATGCTGAAGAGCCTGCTGGAGCGTCTGTTCGCGCACCTGCGGCCCGACCGAGGGGCCATCCTCCTGCGGGATCCTGATGGGAGCATGAGGACCGTGGCGGTCCAGGCGACCCACGTCCGGCACGCCCTGCGGCAGGAGATCTCACGAACCATGGTGCAGGCCGCCATCGAGCGCCGAGAAGCCATGCTGGTGAACGACCCCCACCTGGACGAACGCCTGGGGCAGGCTGAGTCCATTCTGGGAAGCGCCCTCCGTTCCATCATGACGGTCCCCCTGGAGCACGAGGGGGAGGTGGTGGGGCTGGTGTACTTCGATGCCGGGATCACCCGGGTGCCCTTCCACGAGGGGGATCTCCAGCTGGTGGCCATCCTGGGGCACCTGGCCGCCGCCAAGATCCGGGCCGCCCGGATGGCGGAAGAGGTGCGGATCAAGCTGGACCTGGAGCGTGACATGGCCCTGGCCCGGCAGATCCAGGAGCGCATCCTGCCGGGGCCCTTGCCGGACCTGCCGCCCTTCGAAATGTTCGGCCACAACGTGCCCTGCCGGAGGGTCTCAGGGGATCTCTACGGCTACTGGCCGCGCCCGGATGGCAAAGCCTGGCTGGCCATTGCCGATGTGTCCGGCAAGGGCATCGGCCCGGGGCTTCTCATGGCCACCTTCCAGGCCTACCTCCAGGCCTGGGCGGAGCTGGATCTGGAGCCTGCCGCCCTGGCGGCCAAGCTGGCCTTCGCCCTGGAGGCCCGGACCTCCTCCCACCACTTCGTCACTGCCTTTCTGGCCCTGCTGGATCCCCACACCGCCACCGTGTCCTACACCAACGCCGGCCACAATCCCCCCCTGTGGATCCGCCGGGATGGCGCCGTGGAAAGCCTGGGCGCCCAGGGGCTGCCCATCCCCATGTTTCCCGACCGGGGCTATGGCCAGGGCCGCCTTGCCATGGAACCCGGGGACCTGCTCTTCCTCTACACGGACGGGATCACCGAGGCAGAGGACCCCGAGGGCCGGGAGCAGGACCCCCATGGCTTGGCCCATCTGCTCCGGGCCCAGGGGGATGCCCCGCTGAAGGACCTCCATGGCGCCCTGACCCAGGCCCTGGACGCCCACACCCAGGGCGCCCCCCTGGCGGACGACCGGACCGTGGTGCTGTTGCGGCGCAGGGGGTGATCATGAATCAACGGGGTAAAAATCTTTTAGGATTTATGTTGCCCCCCCCTATCTCTCCTCGTAGACTATTCTCGTGGTCTTTGACGCTACTGCTTAAATTATTTTCGATACGAGCAACAAAATACGAATATACTTATACTAGATGAAAACACCTGATTGGATAGCCATAGGGGGCTCTGTGCGTGCACTTTTTCTTGCTTTTTGCACCAGCATCGCGGCGTGGGGGCAATCTCAACCTGAACAAATCCGAACACATATCATTGATGAATTTGAACGAGTTTCAATTTTCGGCAAGCGAGTGATTTTAGAAACGAAAAAAGGATCAAAAATTTCAAAAAAGGAATTTGATGTTTCAAAATTTGATAAACTTCGCCCCGTTGATTATGAGGATGCACCAATTCTGCAAAGTACAAGTCGTATCGATCCTGACAAGAGAGATTTGGAATATACTTGGTTTAAGTTCGAGAACGGTAAAACTGAAAAGTTGTTTTCATTCAAGTCTGATCTTTTTCGTGGGATCGACTTACTGAGCTTGACTAATGGGAAGTACCTCTGTTTTGCCCACGTCATTAATTATGATATGTTTTCTTCGGATCCTATTTCCTCCGTTTGCATCCTATCAAAAAAACAAGATTCGCTGGTTTTCGATAAATGGATCGACGTCGGCTTATCGAAACCAATGTTTTCAAAAATGAATCGCAAAATTTGGTACCGTGCTTTATCTACAGATTTCTGCGATAATCCAATCCCATTTAAAACGGAAGATTTTATTGTGCTACCCGGTTATTGGTCAGGGAAAATTTTTATTTTTTCAAGGCATGATGGGAAATACGTTGGTGACATTTCGATATTCGATTCGATCGGAGAAAAGGAATTACTCGAGCGTCGTTTTGGTCTTGCGCTGTTATTGGTGCAACCCAAATCCGGCAATGAACTTGTGGTTTGCAGCCGTAAGGAGTCTGCGATTTGGTCGCCTACTGTGCAACTCGTGGATAGGCAATTGCTTGTCGGTAATTTTGAGAAATCTGCCGAACTCATCAATAAAAACAATTCAGAGAATCTAAAAAGGAATTCAGAAATTCTGTGGTGGACAGTCGATTTGAAAACCAGATTAGTTTTCCCCGCCCCCAATCCCGATGGCTTTCCAACAAAAATAGAATCTCAAGAAGCGCTTAATGCGTTCAAGATACGACTTGATTCAAAATTAAACCTAATTGTCGAAAAATAAAAACCGATTTTCGTCCTGCATGTAAAATTCCTGTCGATGGTCGATAGGATTAGTGCAGGTATATATGAATAAGTCCTTACGGCCATTTTAATCCTCTCGGGAATAACTTCAGGGTTGAATGCAGAACCGCCTACGCCACGGTTGTGGTTATGTGAGGATTCACGATTTTACATCATCCAAGTAGGGGATCAGTGTTGGGTGTATAACGGGGAGACCGGTCACAGCTTTCAGCCAGCCAGTGGTACTGAATTTGCCGAAGAGCATCGGTGCAAAGCACAGAATCACAATCCGGCCTGATACGAACAAATTTGTTGATTGTAAATAGATCAAGGGGTCGGTTGCCGACCCCTTGATCGCTTAGAGGGCATTGAATAGATTGGACAATAATATCCCTAAACAAAGGGTCGATAATGAATTCTTTGCCCTACACGCAGGCCACCGCGGCCGTACCCATCATCTCCGCCACATCCGCCTCGGGGGTGGTGATGAGCTTCAGGTCGAAGGTCTCCACCAGCACTTTGGCCACGTTGGGACTGAGGAAGGCGGGGAGGGTGGGACCGACGCGGATGCCCTTCACACCCAGGTGGAGCAGGGCGAGGAGCACGGCCACGGCCTTCTGTTCGTACCAGCCAAGGTCAAAGCTGAGGGGCAGCTCGTTGATGTCCTCCAGGCCGAAGGCCTCCTTGAGCTTGAGGGCGATGACGGCCAGGGAGTAGCTGTCGTTGCACTGGCCGGCGTCCAGCACCCGGGGGATGCCGCCGATGGTGCCCAGCTCCAGCTTGTTGTAGCGGTACTTGGCGCAGCCGGCGGTGAGGATCACGGCATTCTCCGGCAAGGTCTTGGCCACCTGGGTGAAGTAGTCCCGTTCGTTCTGGCGGCCATCGCATCCCGCCATCACCACAAAGCGGCCAATGGCGCCGGATTTCACGGCCTCCACCACCTTGTCCGCCACGGCCATGACCTGATGGTGGGCAAAGCCGCCGGTGATCGTTCCTTCCTCGAGCTGGGTGGGCGCCTCGCAGCGCAGGGCGCGGGCGATCACCTCACTGAAATCCTTCCGCCCACCCTTGGGCCGGTCGGCGATGTGCGCCACGCCGGGGTATCCGGCCATGCCCGTGGTGAAGATGCGGTCCTCGTAGGACTTGCGCACCGGCACGATGCAGTTGGTGGTCATCAGGATGGCACCGTTGAAGCTCTCGAATTCCTTGTCCTGCTGCCACCAGGCGCCGCCGTAGTTGCCCACCAGGTGCGGGTATTTCTTGAGCTGGGGGTAGTAGTGGGCGGGCAGCATCTCGCTGTGGGTGTAGATGTCGACGCCCAGGCCCTCGGTCTGCTCCAGCAGCTCGGCGATGTCGGCGAGGTCGTGCCCGGACACCAGGATGCCGGGGCGGGTGCCCACGCCCAGCTTCACTTCCGTCACCTCGGGGTGGCCGTAGGTGGTGGTGTTGGCCTCGTCCAGCAGGGCCATGGTGGTGACGGCGCTCTTGCCGGTCTCCATGGCCAGGGCCACGAGTTCTCCCGCGCCCAGGTCCTTGGTGGTGGCGGCCAGGGCCTTGGTGAGGAAGGCGTAGATCTCGTCCTTCTCGAAGCCCAGCATGGCGGCGTGGTCGGCGTAGGCGGCGATGCCCTTGAGGCCGTAGACCACCAGCTCCTTGAGGCTGCGCAGGTCCTCGTTGGCCTCGCTCAGCACGCCCACCTGGGCGGCCTTGGCCTCGAAGCCCTCGGGGCTCCCCTCCCAGGTGGCCACCTCGGGCAGTTCCACCTCGCCCAGCTCCGCCCGCAGCTCCCGCTTGAGGCGCAGGGACTGAAGGATCTGGTTGGTGATGCGGGCGTTGTCGAAGTTGGCGTTGGTGATGGTGAGGAAGAGGCTTTCCGCGATGAAGAGGCCCACCCGCGGGTTCACCGGGCGCTTGGCCTGGGCCAGTTCCTCCAGAAGGGCCAGGCCCTTGAGGTTGAAGACCAGGAGGTCCATCAGGTTGCTGGTCTCGGGCTTCTTCCCGCAGACACCGCTGACGCTGCAGCCTTCGTTCTTCAAGGCTTCCTGGCACTGGAAACAGAACATGGACATGGATCCTCCGAAGGGGGGTTGGTTTCGTTCCGATCCGGGTGACCGTTCAGGTTCCCGGGGTGGATCCATGGTCAGGCTGCGGACAGGGACCTGCCTTGATGGAAATCAAGGTGATATATCTGTGATGAAAAGCACAGGCCTGGGCCCAATTGCTTTACGAAGTGCCCACGGACAGGATCCGGAGGGCCCTACACCGGCACCCGCAGCGTGGCCCTTGCACCCGGGGCGTCCTCCCGGTTGCTCAGCACCAGGCTGCCGCCATGGTTCTCGGCGATCTGCCGGGCCAGCACCAGACCGATGCCACTGCCCCCCGGCTTGGTGGTGAAGAAGGGAACGAAGAGGTTGCCACCCTCGGGGAGGCCGTCGCCCCCGTCCTCCACCCGCAGCTCCACCATGCCCCTGCCCATGGTCCAGGCAACCCGAACCGCCCCAGGAGCCTCGCCATGGGCCTCCGCGGCGTTCTTCACCAGGTTGATGAGGGCCTGCTCCAGCTGGTCCCCATCGGCGGAAATGGTCAGGGCCGGGCCGGGCAGGACCTCCACGGTGACCCGCTGTTCCAGGGCCGCCACCTTGCGGACGAGACCCGCCACGTCCACCGCCGTGCGCTTCGGCTCCGGCAGCTTGGCCAGGTGCGTATACGAGGCCATGAAACGACTGAGTGCCTGGGCTCGGCTGGAGATGATGCCCAGGCCCTGCTTGGCGTCCTCTTGCCAATCCTCACCCAGACGCTCCAGGATGCGCACCAGGCTCTCGGACAGGCTCTGGATGGGGGCCAGGCTGTTGTTGATCTCATGGCCCAGCACCCGCACCAGGCGCTGCCAGGTCTTGCGCTCCTCTTCCCGCAGGGCCCGGGTGAGGTCCGAGAGCACCAGGAGCTGGTGGGGGATTCCCCCCTGACGGAAGGTGGAGCGGCGCAGCTCGAAGCGCCCACTGCGGCCGGGGAAGGGCCGCTCCACCACTTGGAAGGCCTCCCCCTCCAGGAGGTCACCCAACCCCAGGGCCAGGGCCGACTGGTCCATGAGCCGCTCCGGGGCGGCCCCCAGGAGGGCCGAACCCGCCCGGTTCACCAGACGGAGATGGCCCGCCTGGTCGAAGGTGAAGATGGCCACATCGATCTCGGTCATCACCGCCTGGAGGAGGGCCGTGGCCTCCATGGTGCGGAGTCGCTGCTGCTGGAGGAGTTCAGACAGGATGTTCAGTTCGGAGTACACCTGGCCCAGGCCATCCTCGGTGTGGGTTTCCCGGGCCCGGAAGCTGAAATCCCCCTCCCTCAAGGCCGCGAG
>CAZPUI010000006.1:0-25536 GCA_964589695.1 uncultured Solibacteraceae bacterium
CACCCGGCGCATGCTCGGCATGTTCCGGAAATAGGACGGAGAACGAGTCATGGAACACACTTCCGTACAACACATCGTTTCGCAGAACGGCTTGCTGGTGGTCTCCTACGTCCTGGCCGGCATCCTCTTCATCATGAGCCTGGGCGGCCTGAGCAACCAGGAAACGGCCCGTCGGGGCAACTGGTTCGGCATCCTGGGCATGACCATTGCCGTGGTGGCCACCTTCTTCGACACCCGGGTCACCGCTGCGGGCTACGGCCTCCTCATCGCCTCGGTGGTGATCGGCGGCTTCATCGGGGCCATCGTGGCCGCCAAGGTGGCCATGACCGCCATGCCCCAGTTGGTGGCGGGCTTCCATAGCTTCGTCGGCCTGGCCGCCGTGCTGGTGGGCATCAACAGCTACATGGACGCCGCGGCCATCCCCGCTGGCGCGGAGCGCACCGTGCACCTGGTGGAGGTCTTCCTGGGCGTCTTCATTGGCGCCGTGACCTTCACGGGGTCCATCGTGGCCTTCGGCAAGCTCCAGGGCCTCTTCCGCAGCAAACCCCTGCTCCTGCCGGGGCGCCATGTCATCAATATCCTCATGTGCCTGGCCACCATCTACCTGGGCTACCTCTTCTTCGGGGTCACCGGCGACAAGGCGGCCTTCCTCAGCCAGGGGCTGCCTTGGCTGCTGGTGATGACCCTCATTGCCTTCGTCCTGGGGGTGCATCTCGTCATGAGCATCGGCGGGGCGGACATGCCCGTGGTGGTCTCCATGCTGAACAGCTATTCCGGCTGGGCGGCGGCGGCCACGGGCTTCCTCCTCAACAACGACCTGCTGATCATCACCGGGGCCCTGGTGGGTTCCTCCGGCGCCATCCTGTCCTACATCATGTGCAAGGCCATGAACCGCTCCCTGGTGAGCGTGATCTTCGGTGGCTTCGGCGCGGATGAGGGCAAGGCTCCTGCCGAGGGCGCCAGCGCCATCGAGGGCGAGGTGGTCGCCATTTCGCTGGAAGAAGTGGCCTCCATGCTGAAGGACGCCAAGAAGGTCATCGTCATCCCCGGCTACGGCATGGCCGTGGCCCGGGCCCAGCACCCCGTGAAGGAGATCTCCGACAAGCTGCGGGCCCGGGGCGTGGATGTGCGCTTTGCCATTCACCCCGTGGCCGGCCGCCTGCCGGGCCACATGAACGTGCTGCTGGCGGAAGCCGATGTGCCCTACGACATCGTCCACGAGATGGACGAGATCAACCACGAGTTCCCGGAAACCGATGTGGCCCTGGTCATCGGCGCCAATGACATCGTGAACCCCGGCGCCCTGGAGGATCCTTCCAGCCCCATCTACGGCATGCCCGTGCTGGAGACCTGGAAGGCGGGCATGACCATCGTGCTCAAACGCTCCATGGCCTCGGGCTATGCCGGGGTGGAGAATCCCCTCTTCTACAAGGAGAACACCCGCATGCTCTTCGGCGATGCCAAGAAGAGCGTGGACGCCCTGTTGGCCCAGGTCCAGTAGGCCTCGAACCCCACCACCGGCGCGGCCTTCGGGCCGCGCCGTTTATTTGGGGGAGCCTAGGTTTGACTAGGTGTGCGCATTTGAATGGATATATTTGTGCGCACAGGAGTCCTCATGCCCTCCATCCGCCGCAAGCGCCCTACGAACTTGAGTTTGGCTCCCGACCGCTTGGCCTTCGCCCACGGATATGCCAAGGCCCATGCCACGTCGCTTTCTGAACTCGTGGACACCCTTCTGGGTGCCCTTGAGGTGGTGACCCAGGCTCCTGAGATCGCCCCTTCCTTGGACCCCTTGGATGGCATCCTCCTGAGCACACCCATGGCCGTCTTGGACAAGCGAGAGCTTCGGCGCGCGCACCACGAGGGACGGTTGGACGGGAAAACCCAAATATCTGTTGGATCTGAACGTTGTTCTGGATTTCCTGCAGCGAAGGGAACCCTGGTATTTGAGCTCCCGCGGGCTTTTCGAGGCTGAGCGTCAGGAAAGGGTGGATCTCTTGGTGTCGGCGGATGCCGTATTGACGCTTTTTTACCAGGCCCGAAAGTCGCTGACAACCGTCAAAGCCAACACTTTCATGGAGATTCTCCTCCAACGATTGCGCTTCGCCGATGTCACTGAGGCGGTGATTGCCCGAGCCTTCCGCTTGGGGTTGGCGGATCTGGAGGACGCCATTCAGGCCGCGGCCGCCCTGGAGGCTGGGATTGGGGTACTGGTGAGTCGAGATGCCCAGGACTTCAAAGGGCTGAAGGATCTGCAGGTGCTTTCCCCCGATATCGCTCTGGCAGCGCTGGAGGTTGAACGATCACGAAAGGGTCGAAGAACGTCTCAAAAGCCCGACTGGCGGGTGCCTTTTCCGGATCGCCTTGCCGTTCCTGCATCCCTGCGCGATGCTTGCCCCCATGAAACGCCTCTGGATTCGCGTGCCGAACCTTCCTGCCCGTCCCCTGGATGAGCACCATCCCACCCTGACCCTGGGGCGGGCCCAGGACAACGACCTGGTGGTGGACGAGGCCAGCATTTCCCGTCGCCACGTGCTCATCATGCTGCGGGCGGGCAGCGTCATCCTCCAGGACCTGGGCTCCCTGAACGGAACCCTGGTGAATGGCGAACCCATCCATTCCCCCGTGCTGGTGGATTCCACGGATGTGATCCAGGTGGGCCAGGTGCCGCTGGTGCTGGAGGAGGGCCAGGACCTGGAGCTGGACATCGAGGAGGATGCCGGCAGCTTCCCCTTGGAAGCTTCCCAACGGTTGGCGGCGGGCGAGGTGCTGGGGAAGTCCAGCCACCTGGGGGCCGTGCCCCCCGAGGCGGTGTCCATGCTGCGGGATGTGAGCCTCCTGCTGGTCCAGAACCTGCCTGTGGAGACCATGCTGGCGGGGCTCCTGGACCGGGCCTTCGAGGTGCTGCGGCCTGCCCGGGGGGCCGTGCTCCTGCGCACGGAACAGGGTGGGTTGCAGCAGCTGGCGGGGCGGGCGGGCAATCGGGGGGAAGCCCCCCTGCGGCTGAGCCGGGCCATGATGAAGGCGGCCCTGGACCAGGGGGAGGCCATGCGGGTGGATCGGCCCAACCAGGACGCCCGGGTGCCCGCCTCCTTTTCCATGGTGCTCAGTGGGCTCAGTTCCCTCATGACCGTGCCCCTGGCCCATGGGGGCGAGGTGGTGGGGCTGCTCTACCTGGACCGCGGGGTGGGACAACCGGCCTTCACGGAGCAGGAACTGGCCCTGGCCGTCATCCTCGGGAATCTGGCGGCGGCCCGTATCCAGGCCATGGGCCAGGCCCGCATCCTGGCGGAGCGCCAGGCCCAGAACCACGAATCCGCCCTGGCTCAGACCCTTCAGCTGCGCCTCTTACCCCAGCGCCGCACCGTTGACGAGGCCCGGTTCCAGTTGGCGGCCCACCTGCGCCCCTGCCCGGAGGTGGGGGGGGATTTCTTCGACTATGCCCTGCAGGGGGATCGCCTTTACCTGTGCATGGGCGATGTGAGTGGGAAGGGCCTCCATGCCGCCGCGGACATGGGCCTGGTGAAGGCCTACCTCCGGGCCCATGCCTCCCGCTCGGAGAGCCCCGCGGAGCTCCTGGCCTCCGTGAATGCCAGGGTCCTGGAGGAAGGGGAGGCCGAACTCCTGGTGCGGGCCTTTGTGGCCTTCCTGGACCTTCGCCACGGGCGGCTCAGCTACAGCAGTGCGGCCCACGAACAGCCCCTGAAGGTGAGCCTCGGTAAGACGATCCAGCCCCTGGAATTGCGTCAAGGCCCCACCCTGGGGGTTCAGCCCGGGGCCGAATTCGCCCTGCAGTTCGCCACCCTGGAGCCCGGCGAGGGCCTGGTGATGCCCTCCGACGGCCTGGTGGAGTCCGTCAATGGTGCCGGCATGCCCTTTGGTCGCTTGCAGTTGCGGCGCATCCTCCAGGCCGCAGGGACCACGGACCCGAACCGGCTGGCCAAGGCCGTGCTGGACAGCCTGGACACCTACTGTGGTCCCGCCCCCCAGACGGACGATATCGCCCTGCTGGCGGTGAAGGTGGTGGCGTGAGTCGGCCCCACCCCGGGCCCTGGTCCAGGTTCATCCTGCCCCTGGGCGTCGCGGGGATGGTTTCCGCCCTGTGGTTCTTGGGGGGCAAGAAGCCTCCGCCCCGTCCACCCACCCAGGACCCGCCTGCGCCCCCACCTCCCGCCCCGGAATCCCCGCCCAAGCCCGTGGCCCCGGGTTGGGATCCCAAGGCCCTGATCCCCATGGGCAACCCCTCGATCCTGAAGCGCCCCTGGAAGGATGAATTCGGCGAAACCCACCACGGAAGCGGACTTCGCCTCGATCTCTTCGACGTGGCCCTCGCGGATGTCAACGGCGTCCTCCAGTTGCCCCGGACCCATCTGCCGGCATGCGCGTGGGTGCGCCTCGAAATCGACCCAGGGGAGGTCCGCACCTACGGATCCCTGCGCGACCCCAGGGATCCCAAGCTCAAGGGGCTCGTGTGTCATGAGCTGGTCTTCCACTTGAGTCCAGGGACGAAGCCCCTGGGCAGCCCCTGGAAGCTCCTGCTATGGGGGGGCGACCTGGCCGGAAACCTCTTCGAGGGCCAGACGGATGCCGCCATCCCTGTGGAATTCACCATGGTTCAACGTTGAAGCCGATGACAGAAGTGGCCGCTGGATAGGGCTCACTTCGAAATTTCGAATTCAAGCGCCAGGCCCCCCACCCACCGGGTTCGGAGGGCGATCAGGCCCGCACGCAGTGCGGCGCGGTGGGCCAAGCTTGGCGCGCTAAGCGTGCGGGGCTTGGCCTGCTTTAAGGGCCCAACGCTTTACGCCGGCCGGTGGAGGGACAAGCCATTCACGGCGGGAGACATAAAAACTCTTTATGTCTAGGTCGGCAGCGGGAGTCACAAACGCGGCAGCTTTTGTGACCAGGTGCGATAATCGATCGATTATCGCACCTGCGCTGACGACCGACCGACGGGAATGGCGACGTTGATATTGCAGGACCGAAGTCGGCGGAATGCGTTGGGCACTTGGCAATGGCGCCGCGCAGCGGCGGCCTTTCCCCTCTTTGCCTTCAAGACAAGAATTGCCCCGGGTGAGCTGTCTCGATTGGGCTAAAGGGCGGCAGTCGACCACTTCCTCACCGGGTTCACTGGGTCTCTTGTTTACCTCAGAATTGAATCAAATTGGTGCGAACGAGTCTTTGAGTAGGTGCAGTAGGGTTGACTTATGGCTGGAAAAATGGTCGACTTCTTACTTTATGAATTTGAACACCCAAACAACAAACAGTAACATGGAAGGAACTACAACAACAAATAAAATCAACGGCAATAAAACCCTAAATGACGCACTTAACGCACAGAGCTTTGCCTTAATTACAGCTTGATCGTGTTTAAAAAATCTTGTCTTGACAAAATCTGTATATATTTCGAGCGCAAATACAGCAACAAGGTTCACGACAGCATGAATTTTAATGTCCCTGCTTATCCAAAATATGCTTAAATTAATAATTCCAATAAGACATGTAAATAACAATAACATAACCGTTACTGCACCTCTTGCTCGCATAAAATGCGCAATATTCGAACCAGTTGAAAACGTTTTTAGCGCTTGGTCATAGCACCAATCCACAAAAAAACTAGATATCACAAATGGTTTTGTGATGGCGATATGCAAATTATCTACCTTCAGCATCATAGCATTGCCCTTCAGGAACTAATCGACCTACCTCCAGAGCAGGAAATACCTATTTTTTATTGCACCTGTAGTAATTAGCAGCATCCTGCAGAGCAGTGCCAAGAAAAGAATCACCATACCAACTGCCGGCGTCTTGAAGCATCTGAGGATAGCCACCGTCATCCTTCCATTGGTGATCAGCCCAAATTTTCGTTCCTTGAATAATAGCTCCACCAACACCAGTCGCATTTGTGTATGCATTAAAAGCAATGTCGCCTGCGTCAGCCCAAGACCCATTCCCAGATAAAATATTATATCCTGGCTTTACGTATCCTAACCTTCCAGACCATTTGCCCGCTGCCTCAAAAAAACTTCCCACTTTGACAGCTTTCGCCCATCCACCCTGATATGAGGGCTTAAGCCAATTCCAATAAATTTTCCCCGCTTGGGTTGTTTTTGTCGCAGCAGTCGCAATAGAAATATTGCCTGGAGCATGCTCGCCAAATCCGGCAAGGGTATTCACGCAATCGTTTGCAAGTGCTGACGAGTCAACCCATCTCGGCGTTTGCGAATTAGGAGATCCATAACTCGGATGAATGTTGCGCCAATTAAGGTTTGCAGTGCCAAAATATGTCAGATTATAGTTCCAGATAGCCTCGTCTTTGCCTGGATGGGCTTTGCCTGGATGGGCGCCAATCACCTCCACAGTTCCATTCAGTTCCCAACCAGCCCCTTTTACATTTGACGTGTCAGTATCACATTCGTCTGCAACACATGTCCAGGTTCTTCCATAGCTATCTACGTATTGTTCACCCTTTTTCATTTTTTTCATCCCGCTCGGATCCATCGCCCCAAAGGGATCTCCCCCCACGTACGCCATCTGGTTGAAGCTCATCGGATCCACCCCCTGATCCGAGTTCACAAACCGATGCCATGTGGGGCTGTAGTATCTTCCGCGCATGTAGATCAGCCCGGTGGAATCCTGGCTCAGATGGCCTGTATAGCCCGTGGTGATGGGGTAGGTGCTGCCGTTGTTCCCGGGCTTGGTGGCCACGAGTTCTCCGTAGGGGCCGTAGAGGTATTCCCCTTCCACCAGTCCTGTGTTGCGGTTCGTGACCATCTTGGGGGTTCCCAGGTGGTCATTATGCAGCTCATGGATGCCGGTGGCATCGATTTCTGCAAGGGCCTCGCCACCGGCGTACACCACATCCTTGACCCAAGCGCCTTGGCCGTTCAGCACGGATAGCAGCATGCCCTCCGTGGTGTAGACAAACTTCCTGCTGCTGTCCGGCACCCTGATGTCTTTTCTGTCCACCCGAAGCCCAGACGGTGCATAGGAATACTTCTGTTCCAGATTCTTTGTTTCGCATCTCACCCGATTCAATCGACCCAGCTTGTCCCATTGCATGGCCAGGAGATCCACGCCCCCGGTGCCCATGCCCACCACCTCAGCCTCACCTTGTGCATTGGTGCTCCAGCCGGTGTCAACGGAGGCCAGCACATCCGTCTTGGTTGTCAAGGGCATCCAGTTGTGGCCCTTCAGGTTGGCGTCATCGGGATCCAGGCTCCAGGTGAGCATATCCCCGGATACAGGGCTGCTTACGTTCCGAATCTGATTGCCAAAGCCATCGTGGGCCATGGTGGCGGTGATGGTGGGTCTCCCGGCGAAGGTGCTCGTGGCCCCGGTGATCCGCCCCAGGTTGTCATAGGTCATGTCCTTCCAGTCCCCGGCGGAGGTGATCTGCCCGCCATTGAAGGCGTAGGCGCCAGCCCGAACTTCCGTTCCGGCTCGGTTCTTCAGGCTCCAGGCGAAGGGGCGCCCCACGGCATCCACGGACCAGTCCGTGCGGCTCTGGGAGGCGAAGACCACCTTGGTCCTGGCGCCGGAGGTGGCATCGTACTCGAAGGTGGCCAGGTTCTCGGTGAAATCGCCCTGCTTGACCTTCACCTGCGCCAGGCGGTTCATTCCCCCCATCACCTCGTAGATGTATTCCACCCTCAACCCACTGGGGTAGATCAAATACTGCAGGCGCCCCAAACCATCGTACTGGTAGCCGATGTTGGCCGAGAAACAGCCCTGGGTCATCTCTTCGCTGGTCAACCTGCCATCGCTGCCATACCCGTACGTCTGGGTGATGGTCTTGCCATCGGCATCGGTGGAGGTGGCCGTGTCCAGGCGACTCCCCACGAAGGAAAAGCTCAGGGCCTCCGTGGCCGTGCCATCGGCCTTGACCCCCACGGTACGGCCCAACCCGTCGTATGTGTCACCCACCAGGACTACCTCGTGAGCCTCCAGAAGCCCACCCCGACCCCCAAGGAGGTCGCCCTGGAAGGCCGTCCGCCCAGCCACATCACCGAGGACACTCCAGCCTGGGCCAACTGGATGGCCCTCCAGGACACCGAGAAGGGGCTCTTCACCCTGCGGCGTCGTCTCGCCCAGGTGGCCACGGCCAACCTGGACCGCCTGATCCCGCCGCCCATCGACACCGCCCGGGAAGTGAAGGCCGTCCACCGGGCCTACCAGGCGTCCGAACCCGACCAGTCCATCGCCTTCCCCCACCAGGGCTAACGGGCTCGTCGCCACACCCACGGGGGTGTCCTTCGGGGCGCCCCCTGCTTTTTTTTCATCCGCCGCGATGCTCTACGGAATTTCACCTGTAAGACCTCGTGGAGCCCCCCGTGGACACCGACGACCTCCGAGCCCTGCTGGCTGGCCAGGCCCCTCTTACCGACAGGGATGGCAATCTACGGGTCGAGATCCGGCTGGGCCGAGGGCGGCGGAACCGGGTCGTCTGGACCGGGTCGTCTGGGTTTCCTGGGACGAGGCCGCCCGGCTCATCACCCTCCACGGCAGCCGGGCCGCCCTCATGACCCTCGACATCCCTGCGGGGGGCACCGACCCCGGCGAGGGGCTCCCATGATCTCGGCGATGGTCTTCCTGCGGGCCTGGGTCAGCCGCCACCTTCCCAGGGCTCGACGGCCCCAGGAAGCCCGCCGAGATCCCTGGGAGGTCTTCCTCCGGGGGCGTGGTCTCGATGCCCGCAGGGACGCCCTGGGGGCTTTCCGCTGCTATCTGGTCGCCGCCCAGGGCGGGCTGCCCGTCGCGGCCACCCTCACCTGGCTGGCCTACCGCGTCGGCGGCGGCGTTCCCGACGGCGTTCCCGCCGATCCCATCGCCGCCCCTGCCTGGGCTCGGCAGGCCACCGCCCTGGGCTGGCCCGAGGGCGTCCTGGAGGGTGGGCAGGCACCCGGAGGACCCGCATGATCGCGGCCCTCGTGCTCCTCGGCCTGGTCTGGGTCGTCATCGGCTCCATCCTGGCCACCGGCACCCTCACCGAACTCCACGCCAATCGGCCCGCCCGCCAAGCCTGGCGGCGCGAACGCCTCGACCGCTTCCACGCCGACGCCCTTGCCGATTTCTTGCGCTCCAGCATGGGGGTCCTCTGGGTCTACGCCGTCGTCATGGCCCTCTGGCCGGTCTTCCTCTGGCAGACGCGCCGGGAGTGGCGTAGAGGGGGCCGGCATTGAGGCAGGCTCAGCCGAGAGGGCATAGAGCTACCCCCCAGAATGCCGGAGAGGGCTTGCTGGGGGGAATACAAAATGTTCTGATTGTCTACAAAAATAGGATTACCATATAAAGAACCGCAAAAACAAATGCGACGATTAGAAACACAAGTCCAAATCCTTTCAATATCTCAATCTGGCGAACCTTACTATCAGTAATAAGGCTCAACTTGAAAGCAAATGCGTGATGATATCTCTTCGGATCGCGATACAACCGCCATCCAAAGAAAAACAACAATACAATCGCAATTGCTAGAACAGTCATTTTGCCATCTCCGCCAATTCTTGACCGGCACACTTCTTGGCACAAGCATCACTGTCCCGATATGCCTGAATCAACGAGAAGACATAGCCAATACCAATGGTACCTTTGACCACACTTTTGGCACTCCTAGCGAAATTGCTTGCAGCCATGTTTCCGATTGTTCCGGTTTTACCAACGCCCCACCGCACAAGTGCCCCGGCAGTGTCATTGACCCTGCCATTGACAAAACCACCAAGAGTCAACCCATCTGCACTTTGAAATCCTGGGGCGAAACGGTCAAAACCAGCAGCCGCTTGTATTGGATTGAATCCTCCCGCCGCAGTATCTGCAACAGCGTATGCAGTAGCCGCACCAGGAGGGGCAAGAACGGTTAGCGCATTTGTTGCAACGGCTCTAAAAGCTGCATCACCACAACACGCAGCCATACATCCCCAGTAACTGAATTCCTTCTTCGGTGTTTGCTGCAATTCTTAACGCATTACTGACCGAACAAAGTTAATCAAATGCAAATACTGTTTCTTATTCTTTGAAACGCCGAGTGAGTCGCTATACTTTAGATCGAAGATACCGCGTCGGACAATAACATCAACAGTTTCTCCATGCACCTCAATGGTTGGACCATTTATGTCCATATGGAAACACGAAGAGCCAATCACCGTGAGCAACTTGCCCAACTGTTTCCGCTGATTCTGGTTCAATATTAAATCCACTGGAGTTGGATCATCTCCTTTCCAAATGGCAATCCCAACAATTGGTCCTGACTCATTGCAACATTTTGAATATGCACAAAAAGCATATGAATCCATGCCAATACTGACTGCATAACCATGTTCAAGCTTTATTTTCTTAAGATATTCGTTTACATCTTCGGCCATCACACTTGTCCCAACTATGCCCAAAAGGGCGATCAAT
This sequence comes from uncultured Solibacteraceae bacterium, assembly GCA_964589695.1. GTDB lineage: Bacteria > Acidobacteriota > Holophagae > Holophagales > Holophagaceae > CAZPUI01. The sequence goes on from CAZPUI010000006.1 coordinate 10,396, forward strand.
ATCCTGCCTAGAGCATAATGCATAACATCAATCATTTTCCAGCGCATGGGTCACCCTTCTGCCAGCTGCCATTATCAATTTTCCAGATTTGATTTCCTAGATAATCAAACTTACCAATACCAGCCCCAGTTCCCCTACCAATGATATAGAAATCTGTCCAGCCAAAGCGTTGGTTAGCCTTACCCCATACATTCAAATCGCCTCTGACTCCTGCAATTCCGCTTGGCCGCACAATCCCAGAGACATGGGAGTGAGCGAACCCTACTCGGCCGCTTACGCCCCAAGGTCCAACATACTGAATTGTTGCCCCACCATCCTCATCACGCGTGCCGCGAACCCACTTGGTCGGATCACCATCGTCGAAGCCAGCGGCTCCACCAACATTGGTAATAAAGGTCATCTGCTCGCCACGAATCGGATTTGTAGCCTGTGCCATCGTGGCAAACTTGGCGCGCATGGCAGCAGCACGAAATACCGGATCGTTGCAGGGATCCTTTGGATCGGGTGTTTGCTGCAACACTCGCTCGAAATTGAAGCCAAGGAGCGCAATCTGGCACGCAGTATCCCAATCGGCATCGCACAATCGCCGGGACCGTCGTAGTCGTAGGTCGTGGTCAAGCCCACGGCCACTGCCAGGTGCGACGGGGCGTCGTAGATAGGTGCGAGTGGAGTCGACCATGATGGAAGTCATCATCAAAAAACGGCCAGAACAAACCCCCAGATAGCCGTGGCTGGCTGCCCCAGGGGACTTGGGTTTCCACCCAACTCCAAAGTCCAAGGTACAGGGCCTCATTGCGGTTTCGTGATCCACTTATTGGCTGTCCCGTCGAACGACAGAACTTCAGATCCAAGGTTACTAAATGTGTTGTTTTCAAACAAATAATAATGCCTCACCAATTTGCCGGGATGAGTGTTTGCCTCGTTGATGTTTCCAGTCAAAATCAACAGCTTGCTGTTTTTTTTGAATTCAATCCTGTTGAAATCATAAGATCCAAGCTCTGGCGGGTCACTAATAGTCCCCGGCAATGCATATATTTTGCCAGTCGAAACATCAACAATGCCAGCAGCTTCGCACCCCTGACCACAATTTAAATGAATCAACACATAGTGACCCGCGAAATTAATGCTCTTTTTGTCATAAGATCGCCTTAATTCAGCCGCGAAATCATTCCATTCTTGTTTATTTATTGCTATTGGTGCTTTCTTGGTAGAAACTGGACGCACCCTATAGGCCTCAAATCCGATTTTTTGAGGCAATACGGGCTCGTCAGCACACAGCCGAGAATGGCAAGAGAAGGCAAGAACGCAAACAATGGCAAAACTTCTCAATGCCGCGACCAACAATCGATTATATGATTGCCGACACTGATGGTTATTTAGAGATGCAGTCATTGTAGAATCCATTAAATAGGTTAGATGCTGTGGATGTGTTCATATGCGACTGTGATCCTCCTGGCAGGGAGACCCACTCGCGATTCAGACCGCCAGATATTGCACCTAAAATATTCCCACTATCAATTCGCCCAAGCATGTGGCGCTTGGTGTCGATAGTCCATAAGGCATAGGCATCTTGCGAAGCTGGTGAGAAATCGTGTGCCCCAGCCCGACTCACATATCCTTGCCACGAGGAATACAAAATCTGGTAAGCACCGGCCGCTGTCGAGGAGTATTTCCCCTTGGTAACGAGAGTATTTGGATGGGTGGAGATGTCAGTAAAACTTCCACCCCCAAAGAGTCGATAATAATCCTTGTCGCTGACCCTTCCATGCTCCGCTTGACGAATGAGCTTGAGTGCAGCTTGTCTTCTGCAATCAATTTCCTTTTGGTTCGGTGTTTGCAGCAAATTGGGAGATCCATAACTCGGATGAATGTTGCGCCAATTAAGGTTTGCAGTGCCAAAATATGTCAGATTATAGTTCCAGATAGCCTCGTCTTTGCCTGGATGGGCTTTGCCTGGATGGGCGCCAATCACCTCCACAGTTCCATTCAGTTCCCAACCAGCCCCTTTTACATTTGACGTGTCAGTATCACATTCGTCTGCAACACATGTCCAGGTTCTTCCATAGCTATCTACGTATTGTTCACCCTTTTTCATTTTTTTCATCCCGCTCGGATCCATCGCCCCAAAGGGATCTCCCCCCACGTACGCCATCTGGTTGAAGCTCATCGGATCCACCCCCTGATCCGAGTTCACAAACCGATGCCATGTGGGGCTGTAGTATCTTCCGCGCATGTAGATCAGCCCGGTGGAATCCTGGCTCAGATGGCCTGTATAGCCCGTGGTGATGGGGTAGGTGCTGCCGTTGTTCCCGGGCTTGGTGGCCACGAGTTCTCCGTAGGGGCCGTAGAGGTATTCCCCTTCCACCAGTCCTGTGTTGCGGTTCGTGACCATCTTGGGGGTTCCCAGGTGGTCATTATGCAGCTCATGGATGCCGGTGGCATCGATTTCTGCAAGGGCCTCGCCACCGGCGTACACCACATCCTTGACCCAAGCGCCTTGGCCGTTCAGCACGGATAGCAGCATGCCCTCCGTGGTGTAGACAAACTTCCTGCTGCTGTCCGGCACCCTGATGTCTTTTCTGTCCACCCGAAGCCCAGACGGTGCATAGGAATACTTCTGTTCCAGATTCTTTGTTTCGCATCTCACCCGATTCAATCGACCCAGCTTGTCCCATTGCATGGCCAGGAGATCCACGCCCCCGGTGCCCATGCCCACCACCTCAGCCTCACCTTGTGCATTGGTGCTCCAGCCGGTGTCAACGGAGGCCAGCACATCCGTCTTGGTTGTCAAGGGCATCCAGTTGTGGCCCTTCAGGTTGGCGTCATCGGGATCCAGGCTCCAGGTGAGCATATCCCCGGATACAGGGCTGCTTACGTTCCGAATCTGATTGCCAAAGCCATCGTGGGCCATGGTGGCGGTGATGGTGGGTCTCCCGGCGAAGGTGCTCGTGGCCCCGGTGATCCGCCCCAGGTTGTCATAGGTCATGTCCTTCCAGTCCCCGGCGGAGGTGATCTGCCCGCCATTGAAGGCGTAGGCGCCAGCCCGAACTTCCGTTCCGGCTCGGTTCTTCAGGCTCCAGGCGAAGGGGCGCCCCACGGCATCCACGGACCAGTCCGTGCGGCTCTGGGAGGCGAAGGCCACCTTGGTCCTGGCGCCAGAGGTGGCATCGTACTCGAAGGTTGCCAAGTTTTCAGTGAAATCGCCATGCTTGACCTTGACCTGCGCCAGGCGGTTCATCCCCCCCGCCACCTCGTAGATGTATTCCACCCTCAACCCACTGGGGTAGATCAAATACCAAAGGCGCCCTTGGCTGTCGTACTGGTAGCCGATGGTGGCCGAGAAACAGCCCTGGGTCAGGGCTTCGCTGGTCAACCTGCCATCACTGTCATACCCGTACGTCTGGGTGATCGTCTTGCCTTCCGCATCGGTGGACGTGGCCGTGTCCAGGCGGCTGCCAAGGAAGGTGAAGCTCAAGGATTCGGGAGCCGCGCCCTCGGCCTTCACGCCCACGGTCCGACCCAGACCATCGTAGTTGATCAGGCGCTTCCGCCCCCCAGCCTCGGTGATGGTGCCGGGTTGTCCCGCGGCATTGAAATCGTCAAAGGTCTGGGTACCCGTTTCGGGTTCGGTCTTGCTCTTGAGCCGCCCCAACGAACCATAGGTGAAGGACCGCGTCTGTTCCCGTCCGCTGGGGTCCTTGATCTTGATCTCCAGGGGCTCTCCGAAGGGTGCGTAGGTGGTGGTGGTCACGTGTCCATCCTGTTCCACCGCCACCACGTTTCCAAGGACATCGGTGTACGTCACGGTCCGGAAGGTCTTGGAGCCCGTGGTGAAGGTCCGGGTGGTTTCCAGGAGGTTCTGCACTTGTTCCCGTTTGATGGGGGCCACGTAGGCGAAGGTCTCGGACTCGCTCACCAGGGCGGTCTGGGAGTCGCCCTCTTTCTTTCCCCGGGTCACGGTACGCGTCAAGGGCCGTCCCAATCCGTCGTAGGTCAGGGTCCTGGTACTGAAGGCTATTCCATCGAAGGATTCCCAGCGGGTGGTGTACAAACGGCCTGCCACATCATAGGTGCGGGTTTCTGTTCCCCCATCGGGCCCTACGGCTTGCACGAGGCGACCGAACCCGTCGTAGGTCTCCACAGTGCTTCGTCCATCAGGGGCCGTGGTGGTGCGGGTTCGAAGCGCATCGTCGTAGACCACCGTGGTGGTCAGTCCCTGGTTGGTGGTGCTGGTGGTCCGACCCCAGAGGTCGTAGGTGGTGCCACTGGTGAGGGTCTTGCCACCATCCTCCACCTTCATGCCCGTGGGGCGCCCCATGGAATCTCGGGAGGGGACGCTGGTGATGATGGACTCCAGGGCTCCCTCCTTGTTCTTGAAGGTCTGGGTGGTCTTGTCCACCTCACCGGTGGTGGGATCGTACGTGGTTGTGGTGGTGCTGGAAGCCTGGTCCTCCGCCGATAGTTTCCAGGCTCCCGTGGTACTGGGGCGTCCCGATTCATCCCAGGTCAAGTCCTGGTAGAGGGTATCCGCACCAGCATCATATCTGCGGAAAGTCCGTTGCTTCGGGCGATCCCGTCGATCCTTGTCCGAGTCTGGATACCACTCCGAAACATGGAAGTGGGCATACCCATTCCCTTGGACTTCTGTGGTTCCCGTAGGGACGCCTAGGATCAACTGATCGGGGAACGGTTTCTGGCTGTAGGATGTCGAAGCCACGGCCACCGGTGGGTTGGTCCCCAGATACAGGTTCTGCCCGCGGATCACCAAGTTCCCTTTTCCCGTATCAAAAATGCCTTCCCGATCCACCGGGATGCCGTTCACGGGTCGATCTTTCACATAGCTGGTGATGTAGTCACTGCCCGAGAGGTTGGCGGGAACGACGGTCACATGCTCGACGGCTCGATCCAGCACGGTGCCCGTCTTATACTCGGTTTTCTTCAGCACTTGGTTCGCCAGCTTGGCAAAATCACTGCCATCGTAGGTCAGAACTGTGGTTGGCAGGCTGGACGCGTAGTTTGGGTCCGCGGGATTGCCCCACCCCGCAGTGATGGTGATCACCTTGTCACTGCGATCGTCTTCGTTGTATGACGAGGGACGATTCCAACCCTGGTTCAATGTTTGATCTCCAGCTACGGAAACGGCATTGGATACCCCCTCAAATTCGGCTGTTTCCAGAATTTCAAAAAAATCATTTTCCCGGCCATGCATAAATACGGTGTTTTCGTAGGCAAATGTAGTCAAAACATTCATAGGTGATTTAAGCGTATCAATTCTTCCATTTTTATAGGTCAACGCCCATTGGCGGGTTCCAACAGTAATGGTAGAGGGTAAGCCTTTGAAGCCAACCATCTCATAAGGAACTGTGGACGTGATAGGAGTTCCCATGACCTTCACGGTGGGTGCCTCCAATCCGCCAATCGACTGGCCTTGGACCAGGGTCACCATTCCGGATGGGGTCTCACGGTAAACGTCCCAACTCAACTGATATCCATTGGAAAGGTGGTTGGTGCACTTCACGGTTATCGTATGGAGGATGGGCCCCACGGACTGATCAATCGTTTTTTCCCATGCAAATTCAATGCGCTGGCCATATCGGGTCTTTATTAGGATTGGAATCCACTGCTGCATTTCCTTGATATGCACATAGACCCGAATCACCTCCCGGTTAACCATCACGACGAATTTTTGGTCCTCACCGGCCCCCTGCGGCGCCTCGGGTGTTAATCCAACCAGTGAACCCACCACCGCATCCACAGTCGCCTTAAGTGCGCCGAATCCTTCAGTGGAGCCCAGGTTTACGACTGCGAGCCCACCGTTGTTGAGGTATCGGGTGCTTCCTGGCACGGTGCATGTCATTCCGAAATCGTTGAGAAGGGTCATGCCGGTCAGCCCAGGGACCTTGTCCCCAGTGACCAAGTCGGACTCCAGCCATTGCTGGCCCGTTTCCAAGACAAACAACCTCTCTTGGTTGGCCCCAGCTTTCCCGATTCCCCCCAGGCGAAGGGTGGAGTAAATGGGCCATTCCATCTCGTTCGTGTATTCACTCATGTCCGACTTGAAAGTATAGCTGTAAGTTGTTTTACGCTTGGCAGCATTGAACTGTACGGCCAGAGGGAGCCCCCCGGGAAGCGATGCCACCGGCATGGTCACCCGGAGACGGCCCGTGATGGGTTCCACACTCCACCCATCTCCTGGACCTGCGAGGGGTGCGGGGTCCAGGACCCGTAGCCGTGTGTTTTTTGGTACTTGGGAAAGCAGACACGTTGCGCCGAGGAGGAAGGCCTGTGTGATTTTCCAGACGCGCATGCTACTTCCCTCCTTTCGCATCAAGAAAGGGACCTACGTCCTGGCACTTCCGAACTTCCTTCACGACCAAATTCTGGGGGTTCACGCTGGAGGGTACTTCGATGTGAACCAACTTGTTGGGTCTAAGCGACAGGCGCAAGGTTGCGAGAAAATCTCGGGTCGCCTTGTGCCCGTGAACATCCAGATTGAAATAGATCCCTGTCGTTCCCAAGTTCTTGAAGAACACGATGGTTCCGGATTTGCTTCGAAGAACCCGAGCCTGAATCTCCACCTGCTGGGAGGGAAGTGAAAAAATGGACACGTAGGCTTCGCCCTGGGGTGTGGACTGCCCCACGAGCGTCTGGCCACTCCACAGTGCGAGCAGCGTCGTGAATCCCATGGAAATTGGGTGAATCCTGGTCATTGGCAATCTCTCCATGTGATGACTGCGGTGCACGATTGGCTAGGGGTGTTGCGACTGGTGGCACGCACGGTGATCGGTGTGTCCTTGACCTTGAGCGTGAGGTTCCCATTGCCGTCCACGGTGGCCACGCTATCCGGCACCGCAGGGTCCAGGGTCCAGGTCACGGAAGTGTCGAAATCCCCGGTGCCAAAGACGAGGGCCGTGAGCTGTTGGGTGGCGCTGGTCACGCCCGTGACTCTGACCTCCCAGGAAGCAGGCAACACCACCACCTTGGTGACCGTGCCCGTGGGAACCGTGAAGGACTGGGTCGAGGTGGCCTCGCCCCCCGGTGTGGTAACCCTGATGGGACCTGTGCTGGCACCCGCGGGAACCTCGGCGGTGATGCGCGTCGAGGACACCACGGACTTCACCGGGGTCAGTGTGCCATTGAACCGCACCATGGTGGCCCCGCTCAGGTTGGTGCCATCGATGGTGACCGTCGTTCCCACTGGACCGATGGATGGAGAGAAGTTGGTCACCGTGGGAGCCGGAATCACGGTGGGCACAGTCGTGGTGGTTCTCCCGGCCACGATCCTCCACGCGGTATCCGGTTCCGTCCAGAAAACCGAACCCTGGGTGATGATTGTTCCGTTCATTAGCATCTGGTAGGCCATGCCCGTGTTTGAATTCCACCAGATCAGATCATCCTTTCCGTCCGCATTGAAATCACCGGTGGCGACGATATGCCACGCCGGATCAGGTTGGGTATGAATGATGGTCCCTACCTGCGGGTTGCCTCCGCTGATGGGCATGGCATACACCTCCCCTGTGGAAGCGTGGCGCCAGACCAGGTCTGTGGTCCTGTCGCCATTGAGGTCGGCCAACAGCAAGGGAATCCAGTTCAGATCGGGTTCGGTGTAAACCACGCCGCTGGAGCGAATGGTGGTGCCGTCCATTCGCGCCAGGAAAAGCACGCCCGTGGCCACGTTCCGGGAAAGGATGTCGGCTTTGCCGTCCCCGTCGAAATCCGCGGCTCCCAAGATTCGCCAGTCTGGATTGGGGTCCGCGGATATCACGGCTCCTGGGAGCTGGGTGGTACCGTCCAGGGGCATTACGTAGACCATGCCCGCGACATGCTGCTTCCACAGCAGGTCGGCCTTGCCATCGCCGTTGAAATCAGCCACAGCCACGATCGACCAATTCACGTCGGCTTCGGTATGGAGGACGCCGCCCCCTTTGACCTGCAGACCATTCATCAGCATGCCCCAGACCATTCCCGTGCTGCGGTGCCACCAGACCAGGTCGGCCTTCAGATCACCATCGAGGTCCCCACTGCCTACGATCTGCCAGTTCGGGTCGGGTTCGGTGTGAACCGCGGCACCCGGCTGGGGCGTGGCGCCGACCATCGGCATGACATAGACCTGGCCCGTGCTGGCATGTCGCCACAGCAAGTCCGAGCAGCCATCGCCGGTGAAATCGTTATGGGGCACCTTGGGCGGCAGCGCATTCACGGCTGCGCGCTCGGCGCCTCCCACTAGGTCCTGCTTGATCACACGCCCGGGCCTCGCGGGGTTTGAAAGCGAGAGGAAGGTTTGGGGCACGGCCGACGGGAGCCCGTGGGCGCTTCCATCTGTCATGGGCGGTTTGGGAGGGACGGCCTGCTGAGGGTGCTGAAGGGGACTGGATGCAGCGGGTCCCAGGGCGCTACGGTTCGTCTCCCCAAGCCAAACACCTGTCTCTCCAGTGGATAGGGATGGACAATAACCCTCCGCGCTGCCCGATGATCCCGGAACCACCCTCGCCCAGGTCCTCGCCCAGGCTGGCCTCACCCCTGTAATCAGGAGAACGAGCGTAAGGAAAAATACCGTATCACGCATGGGACATTGCTCCGGGGAACCCTGACTGAATTATTTCTGAATTCAAATCAAGAATGTATCATTGTTTTGATTGCAATCCACAATTTTTTCCCGAAACACTCCGATCTTGACAACACGCTTGCTCTGCGAATCCAACCCCATTCTGCCCCCCTGGAGTGGTACGGATGGCCTATGCGGCGTGGGCGGGCGATGGAATGGGGGACCAGGTCGAGGGGCGGCTTCTTTGGGAGCCGCAATGATTTAACTTGTGATATTCAAGTTATTTAGCAGTGGTTCCTTATGTCAAGGGCCGCCGCGGGTTGATCGGATTATTGTTAAACGATGCGGGTTGCGTAAGAGCGCCGCCGTCTTCATAGCCCCGAGCGTTGGCCCCATCCAAGGGGGATGTTCAGCCGCGGCGCGGGAACTCAGCCAGGAGCAGACCCGGCAGGGTGTGGAGCAAGGAGGGAGCTGGGGCGGCGCTTAGGAGCCGCGCAATAACAACCTGTGCTGTTCAGGTTGTTCTTCTATGGCCCCAAATTCCGGACCACAACCGAATTGTTCAAGTTGGTGTTGTGCAACGGCGCTACTTCGCGGAGTGCACCGCCTGGAGGTCCAAGGCCCACATGCCCCGGCCGTGGGTGGCGGCCACCAGGATGCGGTCCCGGGGGTGGACGGCCAGGTCGTGGACGTAGGTGGAGGGCAGGGCGCCTCCCAGGGCTTCCCAGCTCTGGCCTTCATCCTTGCTCATGAAGACGCTGTTGTCGGTGCCCACGTAGAGCACGCCCTTCAGGGCGGGATCGGCGCGCACCACATTGATGGGCCCCAGGGGGATGCCCTTGGCGATGGACTGCCAGGTCTTCCCGCAGTCCCGGCTGCGCCACAGGTAGGCGGCGAAGTCATCGTCCCGCTTGCCGTTCTGGCTGAGGTAGACGGTGTCCCGGTCGAAGGGGCTGGCTTCCATTCGGCTGATCCAGCGGTCCTTGGCCAGTCCGGCGGTGATCTCCGTCCAGGTCTTGCCGCCGTCCTGGGTGACGTGGGCCCGGCCATCGTCCGTGCCGGCGTAGAGCAGGCCCTTCTGGAGTGGGCTTTCGCACAGGGCAAAGAGCGTGTGGTACGAGATATCCCCCAGGGTCTTGGGGTCGTTCAGGGTCAGGTCGGGACTGATGCGCTCCCAGCTATCGCCGCGGTTCGTGCTGCGGAAGACATACTGCATGCCGTGGTAGATGGTCTTGGGGTCGTGGGGGCTCAGGATGAAGGGGGCCACCCACTGGCCCCGGAGGGGCGGCTCGTCCTTGCCCACCTTGGGCAGGATGTTCAGGTCCCGGTCCCGGCCCTTCTTGGTCATATCGCTGCGGGTGATCTGCCCGTAGAAGGCGGCGCTGTAGACCGTGTTCGGATCCGTGGGATCCACCTGGTGGGTGCAGCCCTCGCCCCCCGGAGTGCTCTCCCAGGCCACGGCGGGGATCTTGTTCCGGCCCTTGGAGAGGTCCACCACCCCGCGGTAGGAGAAGTGGTCCTGGATGGAGCCGTAGACCTTGAAGGGCGTGCCCATGTCGAAGGCCACGTTGTAGAACTGCACGGGGTTCAGGCCTTCCACGAAGAAGCGCCAGTTCTGCCCCCGGTCATAGCTGATGTAGCAGCCCCCGTCGTTGCCATTGACCATCACCTTGGGGTTCTCGGGGTCGATCCACAGGGCATGGTGGTCGGAGTGGATCTGGCGGCTGCCCAGGGTCTTCCAGGTCTTGCCCCCGTCCTCGCTCACGTTCAGGGCCAGCCCCATGGCAAAGACCCGGTTTTCATTGGTGGGGTCCACCCGGACCTGGGCGAAGACCCAGCCATAGGTGCCACTGCGGCCCAGGTTGGCATCGTCGTTGGCGCTCATCTGGCGCCAGGTGGCTCCGGCATCGTCCGTGCGGAAGATGGAGAAGCCGCGAATGCGCTGGGCCATGGGGCGCCCGTAGGCATCCCTTCCGCCCTTGTTCTCCGTGAGCTCGTAGTTGTCCACGAAGGCATAGAGCACCTTGGGGTTGCTTTCGGCCTGGGCAAGGCCGATGCGCCCCCGGTGGGCGGGGCTGGGCAGCCCGGCATTGATGGGCTTCCAGGTCTTCCCCCCGTCCGTGGTCTTCCACAGCCCGCTGTCCTTGGTCTCGGGGGTGTTGCGGGGATCGTTCCACTTCAGGCGCTTGCGCTGCCAGGTGCTGGCGTAGATGGTCTCCGGATCCTTCGCGTCCATCACCAGATCGATGGCCCCCGCCTGGTCACTCACGAAGAGCACCTTCTGCCAGGTCTTGCCCCCATCCGTCGTCTTGTAGACGCCCCGGTCGGGGTTGTCCGTCCATTCATGGCCCGAGGCGGCGACGTACACGGTGTTTCCATCCTTGGGGCTCACCAGGATGCGGGCGATGGTGTGGGTTCCCCCCAGGCCCAGGTGGCTCCAGGTCTTGCCGCCATCAGGGCTCCTGTAGACGCCGATGCCCGCCTGGCTGCTGCGGAAGATGTTGGGTTCCCCCGTGCCCATCCACACGATCTCGGGGTTGGAGGGATCCAGGGTCACATCGCCAATGGAGGTGGAAGGGCCCTGGTCGAAGACCGCGGTCCAGGTGGTGCCATCGTTGGTGGTCTTCCAGAGGCCGCCAGAGGCCGTGGCCACATAGATGGTGTTGTGCTTCGAGCGCGGCGTGGCCACCGCCACATCCGTCACCCGACCGCTGATATTGGTGGGCCCCAGGTGCTGCCAGGCCACGGCCTTGGTGGGAGCGTTGGCCCGCAGTGCGGCCACCTGCTCCCAGGCCTCAAGCCGTGGGCCGGGGGCCAGGATCTGGGCCGAAAGCGGTGCGGCCAGGAGGCAGAGGAGGACGGGCAGGGACCGGGATCGCATGGCACACCTCGCGGGAAGGAGGACGATTGTATCGCGATACGAGGTGTGTGATATGTCAGGAACCCTGGCCCCATCCTGGGAACCTCCAGGCAGGGTTCCTCAGGGGCGGTCGCGTCGCAGGCCATCCACCCAGGCCTCGGCCCAGCCGGGTTGGGCCCCGAAGGCCACATGCGTATAGCCCGCGACCAGGTTGCCGTCGACATGGCCCTCCACCTCCCCCTGCCCATGGGTGTTCAAGGCGTGCCAGGCGGGGCGCTGGGGCGTGTCTTCCCGCAGGCTGTGGTGGTAGCAGTGACCCCTGCCCTCGCTCCCCGCGCGACCGAAAGGGCTGTCTTCCAGAAGGCGGAGGTGCTTGTAGCCGAAGGACTGGAGCCCTTCGGTCATGCGAAAGCGCCCGGGGATCACCCCGGCCATGGGGTGGGTGCGTCCTTCGCCATCGGTGAGGGCCTCGCCCAGGGCCATGTAGCCCCCGCACTCGGCGAAGATGGGCAGGCCCCCGGCGTGGGCAGCCCGCAGCTCGGCATGGAGGGCTCGGTTTTTCGAGAAGGTTTCGGCATGCAGCTCGGGGTAGCCTCCGGGAAGGTAGAGTCCTGCGATGCCCTCCGGCAGGTGATCCCTCAGGGGCGAAAAGGGGACCCACCGGACCCCCAGCCGACCGAAGCGGTCCAGGGTGTCGGCATAGGCGAAGCTGAAGGCCTCGTCCTGTCCCAGGGCCACCGGCAGGTCACCCGCGGGCGGGGGCGAGGCTTCAGCGCGATGGACCACGGGTCTGGCCAGGGCCTCCAGGCGATCCAGGTCGAGGGTGCTCCCCAGTCCTTCCGCCAGGCGGTCCAGGGCCTCCTCCAGCCCCGGAAGCTCGTGGGGCTGGTGAAGGCCGAGGTAACGTTCAGGCAGGTTCCAGTCGGGGCGGTCCGGGACCCAGCCCAGCACGGGAACCCATACATGGGCCTTGAGGGCAGCCTCTTGAATCTGGAAGTGCCCCTCGCTGCCCAGCCGGTTGAGGATCACTCCCGCCAGGTCCAGGCCGGGCCACAGCTGGGCATGGCCCAGCACCGTGGCCGCGATGCTCCCGCCCAGGTTGCTGCCATCCACCACCAGGACGACGGGGATACCCAGGGTGCGGGCGAGGTCGGCGCTGGACCCCAGGAAGGTCACGGGGTCTGCACCATCGAAGAGGCCCATCACGCCTTCGATCAGGGCCAGGTCGGCGCCAAGGCTGCCCCGGGCGAAGGTCTCCCGCAGTCCCCGGGCATCTTGGAAGAACGCATCCAGGTTCCAGCAGGACCTTCCCGCGGCCAGGGTGTGGAGCATGGGGTCGAGGTAGTCCGGCCCGGTCTTGAAGGGCGCCACCACCCGGCCGCGGCGCCGGAGGGCGCGGAGGAGGCCGGCGCAGAGGGTGGTCTTGCCGCAGCCCGAGTGGGTCCCGGCCAGGAGGAGGGCGGGGGTGCTCATTGCGCCCCGCCTTTCAGGGCCAAGGCCAGCCCCGCCACGCACAGCTGCACCTCGTCTGCGGCCGCGGCGGTGCGCTGGCCCAGCCAGCCCACGAGGTCGCGGAACCTGCGCAGGCTGGCGTCCCCGGGCACGGGGGCCCATCCGATCTCGTTGCCCACGAGGACCATGGGCCAGGGGAAGGCCTTGAAGGCCGCCAATTGGGCCTCCCAGGTCGCGAGGATCGCCTCGTCCTCCTGTTCCCAGCGGTCGGAGGCCCAGAGGGTGAGGCAATCCAGCACCACGCCCGAGGGCGGGGGATCCATCACCCCCAAGGCGGCGGCCACATCGCCGGGGGCTTCCAGGGTGCGCCAGGGGGGGCGTTCGGTGCGGTGGCGGCGCACCCGATCCTCCATTTCGGCATCCTCTGGGTCCGGCCTGTAGGTGGCGACGTACACCACGCCCTCGCCCCAGGACTGGGCGAGTTCCACGGCCCGTCGGCTCTTGCCACTGCGCACGGGGCCGGTGAGGTAGGTGAGCCTGCCCATCAGGCCTGTGCGGTGCTCACGGCGGCGCCGCTGAAGGTGGCCATCTCCCGCATGAGGGCACAGGCACTCCGGAGGATGGGCATGGCCAGGGCCGCCCCCGTGCCTTCGCCCAGGCGCAGGTTCAGGTCCAGAACGGGCTCGATGTCCAGGTGCTCCAGCAGGCGTTTGGCGCCAGGTTCGGCGCTGCGATGGGACCACACCAGGAAGTCCTTCACCCTGGGGTCCAGGGCCAGGGCCACGCAGGCGGCGGCCCCCGCGATGTAGCCATCCACGACCACCGCCCAGCCCCGGGCCGCCCCGGCCAGCATGGCCCCGGCCATGGCGCCGAATTCGGTCCCCCCCACCGCCGCCAGCACCCCCAAGGGATCCTTGGGGTCTGGGTGATGCACCTCCAGGACCCTGCGGAGGATGGCCTCCTTGTGGGCCCTCGCCGCCCCATGGACCCCCGTGCCCGGACCTGTGGCGGCACCGATGGGCATGCCCGTGAACACGCTCACCAGCAGGGCGGCGATGGCGCTGTTGGCGATGCCCATCTCACCGAGGCCCAAGAGGGCGAAGGGGTGGGAGGGCAGGGAGGCCACTTCCTCCATGCCCGCCTGGAGGCTGGCCTCCGCCTGTTCCCGGGTCATGGCCGGGCCCGCCAGGGGGTCGGCGGTGCCCCGCACCACATTCCGGTCCGTGACCCCCGGGAAGGGGCAGGGCACGGCCACCCCCACATCGATCACCCGGTGGGTGATGCCCAGGGTGCGGCACAGCACATTGATGGCCGCCCCTCCCGCAGCCATGTTCGCCACCATCTGGGGGGTGACTTCCGGGGGAAAGGCGCTCACGCCATGCCGGGCGATGCCGTGGTCGCCCCCGAAGGTCAGCACGTAGGCCTCCGCGGGATCCGGATGGGGGGTCCCGGCGATCCAGCCCAGCTGCATGCCCAGGCTTTCCAGGCGCCCCAGGGCGCCCTGGGGCTTGGTGAGATCGTCCTGGTGGGCTTGGAGGCGCGCGGGGAGCGCGGGATCCAGCGTGGGAAGGGGCGGCAGCAGCATGGAGCCTCCTCGAGGGGTCGCTTTCGGGGCATTCAACGTGGGGATGGGGTTTCGGCTTGGAAAGGAGGGCGCAGGTTGTGCCACCTCAGGACCCCCCGGTCCGGGGCCACGGGGTCCACCCGGGTGAGTCCGAAGGGTTCCCAGGCGAGGTCCAGGGCCCGCGCCAGGGGCATGGCCAGGAGATGGGCCAGGAGGGCCCGCAGGACCCCCGCATGGGCGAGGATGAGGCTGGGGCCCGCCACCGGCAGTTCCGCCAGGGTGGCGGTGGCCCGCGCCGCACAGGCGGCGAAGCTTTCGCCCCCGGGGGGCGCCTGGTGGATGGGATCCCCGAAGAAGGCCTCCGTGTCCCTGAGCTCATCCCAGGGCACCCCTTCCCAGCTTCCCCATGCCTGCTCCGAGAGGGATTCCAGCACCGTGCAGGGCAGACCCAGGTCCTCGGCGTGGCGCCGGGCCCGCTGCAGGGGACTGGTGAAGACCTGGCGGAGGCCCAGGTTCAGGAGTTCGGCCCTGAGGGCGGGCCACTGCGCCTCCCCCGCCGGGAGCACCGGCAGGTCCAGGCGGCCCAGGGGGGCCCGTCCGCTGGCGGCGGTGGGGCCATGGCGGAGCAGGTAGAGCGGGCTCATCGCGCCAGCAGGGCCAGGAGGACCGCCGCTTCCACCACCTGGGCATGCTGCAGCGACTCCTGGGTCGTGCAATTGT
>CAZPUI010000007.1:0-25486 GCA_964589695.1 uncultured Solibacteraceae bacterium
GCCGGAGGCCGGGCTGGGGCGACTGTGCCTGATCATGCTTCTGGTGACCACGGGTTTCGGGCAGGGCTTGACCCAGCATCGCCTGTCCCTCCGTCAGGTTTGGCCACGCCAGGGTCAAGCAGCCCCCGGAACACGTTTCGAATTGGGTGAGGCGAAGGGCCACTTCGGGTGGCGGGATGACCAGGGACGGTCCTTCCGGTTGGCCATGCACCCCGGGCGCGCCCTCAAGTTCGAGCTTCGGGTGGACGACGGTACCCGTCTCGAGGCATCGAGAAATCCAAAGAACGACGCCTATTGGGGGGATAACCCAACCCTGTCCAGGCGCTCTTGGTTCGCGTGGACGTTGTGGCAACTCGCCTTCAGCTGCTTGGGCGTTGGGGATCGCGGTGAATTCCGTGTGTTTGTCGCTGAGCATCGGGGCACGGGCCAGCGGGCGCTCTTCCTCAGTGAGGGCCACGGGGTCCTCGCCTGGAAGGAAGACGGCGATTCCTTGCACCTGGTGGACCATCCCCACCACCTGGGCCCCAAGGACCTGCTGCGGGTGGACCACATCCAGGTGCGGCTCGGCGGGGATGAGCCCACCCTGACCCGGCACCGCGGGCTTCTTTTTCCTTTCCTGGAGCATGTTCATCCACTGCTCGGCCACGACCCCGAGGCCCTGCTCCAGGAGGCGCGGGAAGTCCTGACCTGGGTTCCCACGAAGGTGGACAAGGGAGGTGGCCTCGCGCGTCCCTACCGCTCCCTATCGCCTTCGGACTTTCACTGGGACACCGCATCCCCCATCGAAGGCAACTGCATCTTCTTTCGCGGACGCCATTTCGGTTCTGTGGGGCTCGTCGACATTGCCCAGGGCGAGTTTCCCGTGGCCGCAGCCCATGGCGAGGTGCAGCGCTTTCGCTGGGGGGCGGACCTTCATGAATTGACCGTTCCCTGGCAGGAGATAGCTTCCTCGGGGGGCATTTCGCGGCCCGTGCTCCGCTCCCGTGCGACCTGTTTGCGGCGACTGGCGGAAGGGGGCTGGGGGCTTGTGATGAAAAGGGGCAAGGGGCAGGATCGGGTGGCCGTGGGTCTCGTGCGATTGCCGACCCCTATCCGGTGATCGAGTCCCGGTCCTGCAAACCCATGAGGGGGGATCTGCGTAGCCACGGCATGAATCCCCGAATCCTCAAGACCCTTGCGGTCCTCGCCCCCCTTTGGCTCGCCCTCAATCTGGTGGCGGGGCTCTGGGTGCTGCCGCCGCTCCTCCTGGGGGCCCCCATGCCCCAGCGCACCGAGGCCCAGCGGGAGGCGATCCGGGCGCGGCTATGCCCCCCGGAGGCTCGTTGGGAGCGGTCGGAGGTGCCGGGGGGCGAGGGGCTTGCCCTGGAGGTCTGGCGCCTGAGGAGGCCGCAGTCCAGGGGGGTGGCGATCCTCCTCCATGGCTTCGGCGACGATGCCTGGGGCTCCGCCGGGTGGGTGGAGAGCCTGCCGGATTGGGATGGGGTGGCCTTCACCTTCCGGGGCCGGGATCGGCAGCCTGTTGCGCCCTGCACCCTTGGGGCCTGGGAACGCAAGGATGTCGCCGCCGTGGTGGCCTGGCTGGAAGCCCAGGGCACCCCCCGCAGCCGCATGCTCATCGTGGCCTCCAGCATGGGGGCGGGCACGGCCCTCTTGGCCTTGGCGGACCTCGAACCCACCGGTGGACCCCTGGGGGGTGCCCTCCTGGAGTGCCCATTTCGGGACCTCCAGGATGCTGCCCGGAACCACCTCCGGGGCCCCCTGGGCCCCCTGGAGCTCCTGCTCCGGCCCGCCGAGGCCCTGGCCCTGCGCCGGGCGGGGCGCCATGCGAACTTCGATCCGGACACCGTCTCCCCCCTGCGGAATGCCCCAGGACTTCGAACCCCCATCGCCCTTCTGACCGGGGACGCCGATCGCGTCACCCCCGTGGCAGGCGTCCGGGCCATCTCAAAGCACCACCCTGACCTCACGGTCGTGCCCGGAGCCGGCCACTGTGAATCCGCCGTGAAGGTGCCGGGAGGGTGGAAGGCCTGGGCCCGTGCCCGGCTGGAGCGCTGGGGGCTTGGTCGCTGAATTGACAAGGGTAGGAACAACCCATGGCCGGAGGGTCCGGGATAGGGAAAACGAGAAAAACGATTGATTTAAGACTGTGGTATGGTCAGAGCAGGTATTTTGTACGACTTGGACCTTATGAATATTTTTGTGGCCAGATCCGCTGGGTTTTGTTGGGGGGTGCGTCGCGCGATGGATGCTGCATTGGAAGCATCTGCCCGGTTTTCTCACCGGGAGGTGGTCCAGACACTTGGACCACTCATCCACAATCCCCAGGCCCTGGAACACTTGGAGCGAAGGAATGTTCGGGTGGTGGGATCCGCGGATGCCGTCCAAGATGGTGTCGTCGTGATTCGAGCCCACGGAATTCCCAGGAACGATGCCAAGGGACTTCAGGCTCGGAGTCAGGGAGGTGGTTTGCGGGTGTCCAATGCGACCTGCCCATCGGTGGCACGGGTCCAATCCATTATCAAGCGCTACGCCGACAAGGGCTGCTTCACCGTCATCTTGGGTCAAGAAGCCCATGCCGAAGTTCAGGCACACATAAGTTATGCATGCAACGGCCATGCAGTGGTTGCGAGCCTGGAGGAAGCCGAGGCGCTTCCCCAGGACGTTCTGCGAAAGACCATCGTAGTGGCTCAGACCACCTTTGCTGTGGCCGAGTTCAAGTCGATTACCTCCTGTCTGTGCGCCCGATCTAAGCATGTGATTGTGCGGAATACCATCTGCCGAGATACGTGGGAAAGACAGGAAGAGGCCCTGGACATAGCGCATCAAGCAGAGATCGTCATCGTGGTGGGAGGTACTGCCTCCAATAACACGCGGAGACTCGTGGAGGTGGTTCAATCGGCCGGTCGACCCGTCCAACAGGTCGAATCCTTCGAAGAGCTGGATTTGAATGAGCTCCGGAGGTATCAATCCGTGGGTATTCTCGCGGGCGCCTCAACACCAGGCTGGACCGTGGATGAAGTGGTTCAGGCCGTGCATGAGCTTTCCGACCCACGCCTCTATCGAACCTTGGCCCTAGGATCAAAGGTGGTCCATCTTCCATTCGCCTTGGGGGCAGCGCTTTTGGCAGGCACCCTAAGCTGGGGGGCTGGGGACCGCGAGGCCATTAACTTCGGTTTTGTGGTCCTCACCTTCTGCCTAGGAGTGGCCGCCGCCGTTCCCTTTCTCGAGAGGGTGGGATTGGAAGCCAAAGGTAGGGTTCGGGCCTCCTACCTGGCAAAGTACCGAAATTTCCTTCTTGGAGGCGCAGTCCTCAGCGGATTGATCTCCATTACGTTGGCGTCACATCATTCCTGGCTGCTTGGATTGGCCATGGTCGGAATGGCGCTGGGGACTGCCTTCTTCTATCGGGGAATGGGGAAGTTCTGGTCCACCGTGCGCCGATTGCCTGGAATCAAGGATCTCGGACAGGCCATGGCGCCCGCTGCGGTGTTTGCAGTCTATCTCGGGACCTCTGGCGTCGCGCCCAGAGTCCCTCTCCCCGTTGGAATTCTTTTTACTCTGGCGCTTGCATACCAGATCCAAAGGCACCTCCATGAGTTTCAGGAGGACCGGGTCCTGGGCAGGGAAATTCTTCCAGTGGCTCTGGGTCTTTGGAATGCGCGTGTCCTTGCCTGGATCATGCTTATCTTCGCTGTAGGGCAATCCATAATTTTAATATATTAAAGATCGTGTTACATTATTCTGGTGTTGTATAATTGTTGTATTATTGAGATAGAAAAATCAATTGACACCAACTTGCTTTGATTCAAAAATAGAAGCCATTCCTTTTTTTGGGAACCAATGCAACCCCACTGCTTGAGCAGTGCTGGTGGCCTGGACGAGTGTTAAGGATTGAACATACGTGATTTGGAGCTTCTATGTGGTCGTTGGTTGCTAGACCTTCTCTGATGGTTCTCCTGGCCGCGAATTGGGCCTTGGGTCAAGCCCAGGGTCTTCGGTTTCCCGAGCAGCCTGAACCCAAGGATTTCCTGAACATCAGGGTCTTCGAAGAGGTCCTGGTGCCCATGGGGATGCCCGAGGCACACGAAAATCGCGCCCTCGCGCGTGCCTTGGAAGCCTATGCCGCATCGGGGAAACTCGATGGCTTGGCGCCCGTGGAAGCCTTTCTGGCCTCCCATCCCAATTCCCCCTGGCGGATCTCCCTCCTGGTGAACGTAGGGTTGATGCACCGGCATGTGGGGCGGATCACCCGGGCCCTCGATGCTTGGGAGGAGGCTTGGAAGCTCGGGAAAGGACTGGATTCGAGCCTGGCCAAGGCATTGGCCCACCGAGCCCTCGGCGAGTTGCTGGAGGCCAACGCAGGTCTTGGCCGGAAGGACCGGCTGGAAACCTTGCTGCAGGAGACCGAAAACCGTCCCCTCGAAGGCTTGGTCACGGAAAAGGTCTCCATGGCCCGGGAAGCCCTCACCCTCATGCTTAGCAGCCCCGGGCATGCCTACCGTTGTGGGCCCGTGGCGCTGACCTATGTGAAGGCGACCCAGGACCCCCACGCCTTCATTCATCCCCTCATGTCCACCATCGAGGCCGGGGCTGAGGGGACCAACCTTTTTCAGAACCTGGGTTGGGGAAAGGAAATGGGGCTCGACCTGCAGATGGCGCAGAAGGAAGGGCCCGGGGAATTCCCAGTGCCCTGTGTTCTCCTTTTCCGCACGGGGCATTTCTCCGCGGTGCTGGTCAAACGGGAGGGGCGATACCTCATCCAGGATCCCTTTCTTGGGAACACGTGGGTCACCCAGGAGGTGCTGGAAGCGGAGAGCACAGGGCAGGGCCTGGTTCCGGGTGGCGCGTTGCCCTCGGGGTGGAGACAGATCTCCGCGGCCCAGGGTGAGCGCATCTGGGGCAAGGGAGCCTGGGGTCCCGGCAGGCCTGATGACACTCGGCCCGACACGCCGCGTGTGGGTGGCACGGGCCAACCTCTGGAACAAGGCATTCCCAGCTATGCCTTCCACGCCAACCTCGCTGGGCTCACCCTGGACACCCTCGTCTCCAGCTACACCCCCCTTCGTGGGCCGCGGGTCGAGTTGAAAGTAACCTACAACCAGCGCGAATACGGCCAGGCTCAAGTCTTCGACTACTGCAATCTGGGCGCCAAGTGGACCTTCAACTACCTTGCCTGCCTCAAGGACGACTCCACCCACCCCGATGCGACGGTGACGTTGTGTCATTCCGGGGGGGGTGGCCAGATCTTCCAGAGTCTGGGTGGGGGACAGTACCAGGTGGAGGGGACGACCCTGGCCCGGCTGGTCCGTACCTCGCCATCTGCCTACACCTTGACCTACCCCGATGGGCGCCAGGAGTGCTATGAGATGCCCGATCGCGCATGGGGCTTGCGCCGCATTGTCCTCACCCGTGTCCGGGATCGGCATGGGGACGAACTCAAGCTCACCTGGGACCCGAGCCTCCGTCTGGTGGCCATCACCGACGCCCTGGGTGCCGCCACGACCCTGGGCTATGACCTTGCGGCCGATCCCCTGAAGCTCACACGGGTCACGGATCCATTGGGCAGGACGACCCGCTTCCACTACAACGCCCAAGGCAAGGTCGAAACGATTGAATCGCCAAATGGGGTGAAAAGCCTGCTCGGGTTTGGCCCCTTACCCGGGGGGCCGCGGGTGGCTGAGGATTTCTTGTCGCGTTTGGAGACGCCCGCCTCCGCCTTGAGTTTCGCGGGGGGTGAAGAGGTAAGTGGGGGTGTGCATCTCCGTTGGCTGGAGGCGCGAAAGCCCACAGGCGAGCGCCAGCGGTTGGAAAGTGCCGCCGGCATGGCCTATGCTGTTCCCCCCGAACCCAATCCCAAGGCCCCCGAGGTGCCTGAAATCCTCAGCCCTCTGCGGTTCACATTCCGGGAATCGTTCTTTTGGGACAGCCTGAAACCCGGGCAGGCGAAACCTGCCTATCCCCAGGCGCACCACCTCATGTGGGGTCACGGGCCTGGCGGCTTCTCCTCGGGAATCCTTGTCAGCGAGAAGAAGGCCAGCTCGCCTCGGCGCTGGTTCAGCCATGCCGGGGATCTGTGGGGTGGGGCCCACCCCCTGGCTCGGTCCGCCTCTCATCCCCTGACGCCGGAGGGGGAATCCAGGATCAACAAGGGCCAGTTGGAGCCGACGTTCGATGGGAGCCTGAACCTGGTCACCCGCGAGTATGCACCTGGGTCCACCCTTGTCGTGAGCCGCGAGTTTGACCCCTTGGGGCGATTGATTCGGGAGACGAATTCCCGTGGACAGGGATTCCATCTCACCTACGATCCCAAGTCCGGTGATCTGAGTACCCTGACCCTGCTCCCCAAAGGGGGAACCCATCGCTTCACCTTCACTCCCACCCACCGACTCCAGACCTGGGTAACGCCCCAGGGAGCGAAGCATGGGGCCACCTATTCCGCCAAAGGGGATCTTGCCACCTGGGACCAGGGCGCCCGCGGGCGCTGGTCCTTCGCATACGACGATAAGGGACGACTCTCCAAGGCCACACGGGGTAAGCAGATTTTGCGGGTGGAGTACGGTTCTCAGGGGGAAATCACGGCACTGGTCGGACCCGGGACCCAGCGGCTGGTGGGGGAAGGTCTAAAGACCCAACCCCACCGGGACCTCCCGGTTCAGCGGGCTTTGGAAACCCTGGCTGCTGGCACCAACGGTACCTTGATTCGGCACATCCTTGCGGCGAATTCCAGCCGCTGAGTGGCATTGCACCTGTTGCTTGTCCTTCGAATTCTGTTTGATGAGGCACGTCATGAATCGCGCCCTTGCACATCCCCTTGGGGTCGTTGTCGCCTTCCTCTGCCTTGGGAATCTGCCCGTTCTCGGCAGGTACCCAGATGGTGGTCAGGTGCAGACCTCGACTGGGTCCACGCGCCTAAACAGTCCATTCTTCGGTGACTGGCTGAAGGCCGGGGGGACGGTCCCCGAGGCGTCCGAAACCCGTGAGCTTTCGGGGATCCTCCAGGGGGGTGCAGTCCTACTGGATCAGCACCTGGAGCGATTCCTTGTCTCCCATCCAGGGAGCCCCTGGCGCGCCACCCTCAGGACCCACCTGGGGATGCTCCACCGGCGGCGGGGCGAAGTGGGCTTGGCGCTGCAAAACCTTCGGGAGGCCTGGGCGGTGGCCCGCGCGTTCAAGGATGCAAATGGCCTGGAGGTGGGCGACCTCGCTGCGGCGCAGTATGCCGATCTCTTGGCTCGCCTGGGAAAGGGACCCGAGCTCGCACGATTGCTTGCGCAAGTGAAGGATCGTCCCTTCCTGGGGCCCCCCTCGGACCTCATTCAGGATGCGCGTCGGACCCTTCGTGTCATGGAGCAGGATCCTGCAGCCATCCTTCGCTGCGGCCTTCAGGCCCTTGAGCGATTGGCAGAGCACCAGAAATTGCCCTCCCCCGCTTACGCCACCTTGCTGTCCCGCCGTGCCACCCCGAGGGGAACCAACTTGGCCCAGCTTCTAGGTTGGGGGCGTGAGGCGGGTTTGAGTTTGCAGGCCCTGCGGTTGGACCCCCAGAAGCCCATCCCACTGCCCGCCCTGGTCCACTGGAGGGAAGGGCATTTCGGTAGCCTTCTGGAGCAGAGGGGGGACCTTTACCTTGCCAAGGACTATCTGAATGGTGAGTCCCTGTGGGTGGACCGAAGCACCCTTAACCGTGAGCTTAGCCCCCTGGCCCTAACCCTGGGACCGGCGAGCATCCCGACACCCCAGGTTTCTGAACTGGAATCAGTGTGGGGGGCAGGACCCGTGGACGGTCCCCCCGAACCCTGGGATGGGGATCCAGAGCAGCCGGAAAAGTGCAACAACAAGGGCATGCCCCAGTACGGGATGGTGTCGACCACGGCCACCTTGAGGCTGAGGGACACGCCCCTGTGGTTTTCTCCCCCGGTGGGAGAACCCTTTGAATTGAGGCTTGTCTACAATGCCCGCAATGTCTCGCAGCCCTCCCGTGGGGGAGCGTTGTTCGGGTCCAAATGGGAATCGAATTTGAACTCATTTATCAAGCTGGATTACAGCAACGTTCAATGCTCTACCACGCCCATTCCTCTGAGTATTTACGAGTCTGGCTCAGAAAAAAAGTATGGATATATCCATGCAAATAGGGTGTGTTTAAAGTGGGAATTGCCCAATAGCTCGTCGCCTTCGCCGATGGATGCACTCAGGCTACCTAATGCCATTCCCGTATGGACGTGCGGTGGTGTGGTTCTGGTACCTGCGATGATTAAGCAAGAGATCCTTAGAAATACCCCCCCTGATCAGATTCAGCTCCTATCTGATCCTGGAATAACTGAAAAATTGACGGTATTCAGAGATTTGAACTTTGTCCTAGGCGAGAATAGTTTGAATGAAGTTGTGGCGAGGGTGGAGAGACAACTTCATGATGCGACATTGCTCGAATATGTGAATCTGACAGGTTTTGAACGCGCGGACTTGTACCTCACAAAGCGCATTGAACCTACTGGCCACACCACAACCTATTCCTATGATTCAAATCAGCGCCTTGTTTCTATCACCGGGCCCACAGGATTGGTGGTCACCCTTGAGTACGGTCTATCCCAGAACCCATACGATAGGGCCTATTATTGCGTCACCAAGGTTACCGATCCCTTTGGGCGATTTGCGTCCTTCAATTACACAGGAAGCCTTTACAACGGCAGTCTCCTAACCAGCATCACCGACATGGGTGGACTGACCTCGACCTTCACCTATGGCCCCACCCCGGCGTCACCGAACAACGCCTTTGATTTCCTCAACGCCATGACCACCCCCTATGGCACGACGAGTTTTGCCACGGGTGATAACGGCCCCGACCGTTGGACCGAGGTTACGGATCCCTACGGCGCCAAGGAACGGATGGAGTTTCGGAACTACACCGTGGGGATTTCCTACCGCGAATCGCAAGCGCCTCCAGGCTTCGATAATGACTACCTGCAGTACCGAAATTCCCTGTTCTGGGATAAGCGGGCCATGCTCCAAGCCCCCGGGGATGTCACCAAGGCCCATATCAACCATTGGCTCCATGGGCCGTCGAGGCGGACCTCCCATTATTTGGAAAGTGAAAAGAAGCCCTTGGAGGCCCGCACCTGGTACCACTACGGTCAGACGGGCGTCACCTTTGCCGAAGGTCCGAGTCGCCAGCCATTACGGATTTCGCGTGTACTTCCCGATGGCGCGGAGGTCAAGACCACCTTCACCTACAACGACCAGGGAAAGGTGACCAAGACCATTGATCCCCAGGGCAGGGAAACCACCCAGGTCTATTCGGCGGATGGCTTGGACCTCCTGGAAGTCCGGAACACCACCGCGGGTGCCAACGACCTTCTGGCCACCTACACCTACAACCCCCAGCGCCGACCCCTGACCGTGACGGATGCCGCGGGGGCGACCACCACCATGACCTACAACGCCGCCGGGCAGATCACCACCGTCACCAATGCGAAACAAGAAACCACCACCTTCGTATACAACGGTTCGGGGTTTCTGACCAGCATCCTCGCCCCCGGGGGAGCGGTGAGCACCTCCTTCACCTACGACGCCCTCGGACGGGTGGAGACGGTCACCACCGCCGATGGCCAGATGACCAGCTTTGAATACGACGCCTTCGATCGGAAGACCAAGACCATCTACCCCGATGGCACCTACGAACAGACCATGTACGATCGCCTCGATGCGGTGCGCATGCGCGATCGGGCCGGACGCTGGACGCTCATGTCCTACAACGCGCTGCGCCAGTTGGACGAGGTCCGGGATCCCGAAGGACGGGTGACCCGCCTGGGCTGGTGCGGCTGCGGCACCCTTGAAAGCCTCACGGATCCCAACGGGCGGGTGACCCAGTGGATTCGCGATCACCAGGGGCGGGTGATCGCCAAGGTTTTAGATGACATGACCCAGACCCAGTATTTCTACGACGCCCTGGGCAGGCTGCAGCAGCGGGTGGATGCCAAGGGCCAATTCACGCTCTACAACTATTTCCTGGATGGGAACCTCAAGGGTGTTTCCTACCCTGGAGGCACCAAGCCCACCCCCCCTGTGACCTACACCTACGATCCGGCCTACAACCGCCTGGCCACCATGGTGGATGGACTGGGCACCACCACCTTCACCTACCATCCCCTCGGCGGTACCGGGGCCGGACGCCTCGCCACCACCACGTCCACCCTGCCGGCGAGCACCATCTCCTACGGCTACGACGTTCTGGGCCGGGTGGAGACACGAAGCATCGATGGCAGTGTCGAGTCCCGGACCTACGACGCCTTGGGGCGCTTGGATACCGTGACCAATCCCTTGGGGGTCTTCGGGTATGCCTATGAAGGCAGTACGGGCCGACTCCGGGAAGTCACCTACCCCAACGGCCAGAAGGCCCAGTTCACCTATTACGATGGCCAGGGTCTCTTCCGTCTGAAGGAGATCAAGAACCTTCGGGGCAATGGAACGAACATCTCCACCTTCGGGTACGACTACGATGCCAGCGGCCAGATCAAGACCTGGACCCAGCAAGCGGATGTCCAGACCCCCAAGGCCTTCAGCTTCCAGTACGACCAGGTGGGGCAGCTCCTGAAGGCCACCGTGAACGAGGGAACCCCTCAGGGAGCGCTGATCAAGACCTATGCTTACGGATACGACCAGGGTGGGAACAGGACCAGCGAGCAGATCGATGATCTGGTGACCACGGCCGATCACAACGGTGTGAACCAGTTGGTCTCCACACGCCAGTCCTCGGCGAGCGCACCACTTGTGCAGACCGAAGGCCGAAAGGCCAAGTCGAATACCTTGGCTCCCAGCCCGCGCACGGTACCACCGGCCAAGCCTGCTGCCAAGCCCAAGGCAGCCACCGCGACCCGAGCCGCGCGATAGACCCTTCTGCTGTTCCAATCGCACTTCCCATTCTGCTGGTCGAGGTTCCTGTGAACGTCCCCATGGCATCCAATGGCAACACCCGCATGAACGACCTTCCTAGGGGCGTCGGCAAGCTTCTGGGGTGGCCGACCTCACCACCACGGAAGACCCATGGGCGAGCACGCCTCGAACCCAGGGAATGGATGGGTGCATGCCTGCGCTTGGCCCGACAGGGAACCCTCAAACAAGGCCTTGTGGCACTCCTCATCGGTTTGATGGTGCGACCCAGCCAGGCAATGGAGGTCCCACAGGTCTTTGGGCGCACACCAGCCGCAGTGTGGCCACAGGCACCGCTGGCCGTGGAACCTGGCTCAGCTATGCCATTTCATGGTGAAGGTGTTGAGCAGGGCAAGGAACTCCGGGAACCTCAACCACCCACGACTGCGGGGGAGCAGCCGCCAATCCTGCAAATTCAGACACCTGCCAACAGCGTACACACACCGGACCGAGGGGCGATGTTTGGTGAGGCCCCGGCGATCATCACCCCGCCCGCTACCCTGACAGTAACCTTCCCCGCCCAAGGCATCTTCACCGTGGTGGCCACGGGCGATCCCACCCCCACCTACCAGTGGCAGAAGAGCACCGATGGCGGTACCACCTGGGGAGATGTATCCGGGGCCAAGGCGGCCACCCTTACCACCCCTGCCACGACCCTGGCGGACAGCGGCGCGAAGTACCGCGTGGTGGCCACCAATGGCATCGGCACGGCGGCCACCAGCGCTGAGGCCACCCTCACTGTGGTGGCGCCCCTACCGGTCATCGCCTACAGTCCCTCGAGCCAGACCCTCAACCTCGGGGTTGCCATGACCCCCTGGACCCCCACCAACACCGGTGGGGCGGCCACGGGCTGGACCATCAGCCCCGCCCTGCCCGCAGGGCTTAGCCTGAACGCCACCACCGGCGCCATCCTAGGCACCCCCACCGCGGACCAGGTCCTGACCACCCACACCGTCACCGCCTCCAACAGCGGTGGTAGCGCCACGGCGACGATCAACCTGACGGTCCAGACCCCGCCCGTCCCCGGCGCCCCCGCCCCGGCCACTGTGGTGGCAGGCAGCAACGCCACCTTCAGCACCTCGGCCACGGGCACCGGCCCCTTCACCTACCAGTGG
Source organism: uncultured Solibacteraceae bacterium (assembly GCA_964589695.1). Taxonomy (GTDB): domain Bacteria; phylum Acidobacteriota; class Holophagae; order Holophagales; family Holophagaceae; genus CAZPUI01. Next base: position 12,039 of record CAZPUI010000007.1, read on the forward strand.
CAACGGTCCGACGACAACGTGACCGGCGTGACGGACATGGGTTTCGGCCTGGGGGATGGCACCAAGACCACCTTCCAGATTGCCCGCACCCGCAAGGTAAACAGTGACTGGGGCGGCACCTGGCCGGAGTATTCGAAGCCACGGACGAACCTGGTGAAGCACAGCCAGGATTTCAGTCAGAGCACCTGGAGCACGTCCACCCTTCAGGTGACCGCAGACAATGTGATGGCGCCGGATGGCACGATGACGGCGGACACCCTCACGGCGCCGACGTCAGGGACCTACAGCGTAAGCAACACCATGGTGGCTTCGGCTCCTGCCCTCACGTCATCGGTGTATGTCAAGAAAGGCACCTTGACCAACGGTATCTTTGCCCTTCGCAACGAAACCACGGCTACCACCCTCAGCTTCGGGTATTTCAATTTCGAAACGGGTGTGATCTCAGGAAGTGGCTGGACTGCCACGGCGCTCGGCAACGGCTGGGTTCGATTGCAGTACAGGTGCCGCGCAGGCATTTCGGTCGGGGATACGCTTCGCTTCTACCCGGGCATCACGGGCAATCCCCTCAACGCCGGGGATTCCTGGGTGGTCTGGGGTGCCCAGGTGGAACCCCTGGAACCCGGCATCCCCACCCCCAGCCGCTACATCCCCACCGGGGCCTCCGCAGTGACAATGAATCCCGATTTCACGGGCGCCCACTGGGAGCCCCTGTCGAATTTCCCCCCAACGGCGGCGGTGTCGCTCCCGGCGGCCCAGCTCTGGAACACCGGGGCCGCACCGCGGGCACCCTATAGCCACCCCCGAACCAACCTGCTGAAGCAGACCAGCCAGTTTGAAGGTTCCTCCTGGTACAAGTTCAATGTCACCGCCACGGCCAACAATGCCGTGGCCCCCGATGGTTCCCTTACCGCCGACACCCTGAGCTACGCGGCCAGCGGGGCCACGGTGATGAACCAGAGCGTGGTTGCCCCCAGCACTACGGTGACCTACTCGATCTACACCAAGCAGGGGACGCGCAGCACCGGGGTCTTCCTCCTGCGAAACAGCACCACCGCCACCAATTTCGATGGCTGCACGTTCAACTACGCCACCGGCACGCTTGCGGGGGTGGGTTGGAGCGTCACGCCCCTGCCCAATGGATGGTATCGCCTGCAGTACACCCGCAGCACCGGGATCACCATAGGGGATACCCTGGCGTGCTACACCTGCACCACGGGCCAATCCCTCAACGCCGGTGACTCGTGGCTGTTGTGGGGCGCACAGCTGGAAGCGGGCCCCGTGGCCTCGGAACCCATCCCCAACGAGGGTTTTGTGGCGGAACTTCCGGCGGAGTACGCGGGTAACCCCACCCTGTACCTCCAGGATTGGCAGGGCAAACGCCGCCTGTACTCGACCCCCCGCACCAACCTGGCCACCCAGTCCCAGGATCTGAACACCTGGGTCCTGGCGGGGGGCACCACCGTGACTCCCAATACCACCGCGGCCCCCGACGGCACCCTCACTGCCGACACCGTGACCTTCAAGGGAGTCGGGTACGGATTTGCCATAAGCAGCGCGATCGCCTCGCCCGGCCGCCCCACCCACCGCACCCTGTCCATCTGGGCCAAGGGCGCCGTGGGGGGCGAGGTCATCACGGTCTGTGACGGTTGGGTTAGCGGTCCCACGGTAACCCTCACCACGGCATGGCAGCGCCTGGTGTTCACCACTGTGACCCCCAGACAGGGGATTGCACTGTACGTGTGGGCCCTCTCTGGTACCCCCACGGTCCACCTCTGGGGCGCCCAGCATGAGGAACTGCCTCAGGGCTCTGCCCCCACGGCCTATATCCCCACCACCACGGCCGCCGTGACCCGCACGGACTGCACCCTGTCCGGCGGTCAGGTCACCTTGGCGGTGCCCCCGGCCGCAGGCTCTGTGCTCTCTTGGCTGGGGGCCTCCCCTGTTGCGGGCGGTGCCCCCACCAACTGGATGAACCTCCCCGGCGCCACGTCCGCCACCTACACCACCCCCACCACCGAAGGGGACCAGGGTGCCCAGTTCCGCGTGGTCGTCTCCGGCCCCGGGGGCACCACCCCCAGCGACCCGGCCACCCTGACCGTGACGGCTCCGGTGCCCGCCTTCGGGTACCATCCTGCCACCCGGTCCCTTCCCCTGGACCAGGTCTTTGTCTGGGCCCCCATCTCCACGGGAGGCAGCGCCACCACCTGGACCATCAGCCCGGCCCTGCCCGCGGGCCTCAGCTTCAATACCTCCAACGGCACCCTCAGCGGCACCCCCACGGCCCTGGCGACCTCGGCCATCTACACCGTGACGGCCACCAATGCCGCGGGCTCCGCCTCCGCCACTCTTGAACTGGCGGTGACCCACCTCAAGCCCAATTTCTCATACACCCCCACGCCTAGGACCCTCACGGCGGGGACGGCGGTGACGTGGAACCCCATCATCTACGGCGGCCCCTCCACCACTTGGTCCATCGATAAGGCACTACCCGCAGGCCTGAATTTCAACGCCACCACCGGCGCCATCACCGGAACACCCACCGTGGCCAGTGCCGCCACCACGTACTCCGTGACGGCCTCCAACACCGGGGGCAGCTATTCCGCCACCTTCAACCTCACGGTGGTGCTGCCGGCCCTGCCGGTCATCGCCTACAGTCCCACCAGCCGGACCCTGGATGTCGGGGTGGCCATGACCCCCTGGACACCCACCAGCACCGGTGGTGCGGTGGCAACCTGGAGCGTGGGTACCGCCCTGCCCGCAGGCCTGAGCCTCAACGCCACCACGGGTTCTATCACCGGCACCCCCACCCTGGGCCAGAACCCCACCTCCTACACCATCACCGCCACCAACCTGGGGGGCAGCGCCACATTCCAGATCACCCTGGGTATTCTGGCGCCGCCCATCCTTCCTGCCCCGGCGAACGCCACGGTGGTTCCCGGCGCCAACGCCTCCTTCACGGTGACCCCCACGGGTGTGGGCCCCTTCACCTACCAGTGGCAGCGTTCGGACGATAACGTGGCCGGCGTCACCGACATGGGCTTTGGCCTAGGGGATGGCACCAAGACCACCTTCCAGATTGCCCGCACCCGCAAGGTGAACAGTGATTGGGGCGGCACCTGGCCGGAGTATTCGAAGCCACGGACGAACCTGGTGATGTACAGCCAGGATTTCGACAATGCCGCATGGACGAGATCAAAGTCGGGGACAGGGGCCCTTCCCGTGGTGGTTCCCAATAATGCCACCGCACCCGATGGAACCCAGACGGCGGACACCGTCACACTGGATGCAGGAGCGGGCACCACCGCATCGGACTGGTCCATCCTGAACCAACGGCCTGCAAATGTGACCAAGGTGGGTGAGTCCTATACCGTCTCCCTATGGGTGAAGGGGGCTCCTGGGCAGAAGCTCCTGCTCCGGGGCGTGGGCCACAGTGCCTACCTCGAGATGGTCGCGAATGGGGAATGGCAGCGCTTCTCCAAGACTGAAGCGGCCATAGACACGAACGCCGAATTCTCCATCACCCTTCGGCAGGGTTTTGTTGGGAACCTCACCCCCGTTACCGTCCAGGTCTGGGGGGCTCAGATCGAAGCCGTCCAGGCCGGCATCCCCACCACCAGCCGCTACATCCCCACCGGGGCCTCGGCGGTGACGGTGAATCCCGATTTCACGGGCGCCCACTTGGAGCCCCTGTCGAATTTCCCCGCCGCCGCGGCGGTGTCGCCCCCGGCGGCCCGCCCCCGGACCCCCCGGATGGCCCCCCGCCCTATGGCCAGGCGCGGGCCAACCTGCTCACCAATGCCCTCCTGAAGGGGGGCACGGTGGCCCCTCCGGGCTGGAGCCAGATCACGGCCACGGGCACCAGTGCGGCGGCGGCCTCCCTTCGGGGGAGCGCCGAGGGCGCCTCGGGCTGGACCATGTCCGCCACGGCCCAGCGGCCCTTCCTCAGCCAGACCTCCCCCGAGCTGCTGGCCAACACCCCCTACTGCCTTTCCCTGGAGATCGAGGCCCTCTCCGGGACCCTAAACGCCAAGGATGTGCTCTACGCCACCACCCTTCCCGCCGGTGCCACCCTGAGCTTCCCGGCCTGCCCCGCCAACCCTGCGGGCGGTGAGAACGGGACCCTGACGACCGGCAAGCTGCACCTCACCCTTCAAGTCGGCGCCACCCCGGGCACCGCGGGCCTCCGTTGCGGCCTGGGGGCCGCGGGCGTCAATGTGACGGGCACCCTGCAGTTCTCCCGTCCCCAATTCGAACTGGGCACGATGCCCACGGACTTCCTCCCAGGCACGGCGGTTTCGGAGTTTCTGGAGAACCCAGCCGTATACCTGCAGGACGCCCTGGGCAAGCGCCGTCTGTCCACGACGGCACGAACGAACCTCCTGCCCATGAGCCAGACCTTTACGGATGCGGGCTGGGCCCGGACCCGCGTCGGCGTCCAGACCAGCGCCATTCCGGCCCCCGATGGCACCGCCACCGCCACCGTGCTCTCCGATGACACCACCGCGGGTCAGCATTACATCCGCAGGACGGTGTCAGGCCTGACCGTGGGTGAGACCTACACGGTGTCCGCGTATCTCAAGGCCGGCACCGCCGGGTTTGCCTATGTGCAACTGGGATCCACCTACGTGGGCCTCAACCTCACCACCGGTGCCCTGGACTTCCGTTCCTCGGGTGCAGCCTATGATCTGGTGCCCTTGCCCAATGGCTGGTGGCGCCTGGCGGTGCCCCGCAAGGCCGCGGCCACCAGCGAGGCCGTGATCCTCGGACTCTGCACCAGCAGCGGCACCTACAGCTACACCGGCACCGGGAGCACCATCCTCCTCTGGGGGGCCCAGGTGGAACGGGGCGAGGGGCCCACCCCCTACATTCCCACCACCACGGCCGCCACCACCCGCACCGACCTTACCCTGTCGGGCGGCCAGGCCACCTTGGCGGTGCCCCCGGCCCCTGGGGCCGTCCTCTCCTGGCTGGGGTCCTCCCCCGTGGCCAATGTCGCCCCCACCAATTGGCTGAACATCCCGGGCGCCACCGGGGCCACCTATGCCTTCCCGGCCCGGGAGGGGGACCGGGGCGCCCAGTTCCGGGTGGTGGTGAAGAACGGCGCAGGATCCACCCCCAGTGCCGCGGCGGAGCTGATCATGACGCCGCTGGCGCCGTCCTTCAGCTATCAGCCCAGCCTTCGTCGCTTGACCCAGGGCTTGACGCTGTTCCCCTGGGTCCCCCAGAACACTGGGGGCGGGGCCACGGCATGGTCCATCGCCCCCGCACTACCCGCAGGTCTGACCCTTGACCCCGTCACCGGTACGGTCAGTGGCACGCCCACGGCCTTGTCAGCCACCACCACCCACACCGTGACGGCCACCAATGCCACGGGCACGGGGACGGCCACCCTCACCCTGGCCGTGGTCCCGGCGAAACCCTCCATCGCCTATAGCCCCAGCAGCCAGACCCTCACGGCTGGAACGGCCATGACCCCCTGGACCCCCACCAACTCAGGGGGGACCGCCGAGTCCTGGTCCATTTCGCCGGCGCTCCCCCAGGGCCTATCCCTGGATCCTGCCTCCGGGGCCCTCGCGGGGACCCCGATGGTGGCAAGTCCCGCCACCCCCTACACCGTGACCGCCACCAACGGCGGGGGCACGGGTACCGCCACCCTGACCCTCACCGTGGTGCTGCCCCCCGCGCCCATCATTGGCTACAGTCCCACCTCCCGTGTGTTGTCCGTGGGAACGGCCATGGCGCCCTGGGTGCCCACCAGCACCGGTGGACCCGTGCAGACGTGGACCGTTTCCCCCGCCCTGCCCGCGGGCCTCAGTTTGGATGCCCTCACCGGCACCCTGTCCGGTACGCCTACGGCGGCCTTTGCCGCGACTTCGTTCACCATCACCGCCACCAATCCCGGGGGCAGCACCACCGCCCAGGTGACCCTCGTGGCCGTTCCCACGGCCTGGGTCTATTACCCCTTCCAGGAAGGTATCGGAACCACCACCGCCGACCAGTCCGGCCACGGAGCCAGGGGAACCCTTGTGAATGGACCTCAATGGGTGGATGGGAAGGTGGGCAAGGGCCTGCAATTCAATGGCACGAGCAGTTATGTGGATGTGTCGGCTGTGAATTGCTTCTCGGGGCCTTTCACGATTGGTGCCTGGGCCAAGTTCGACACCGTTAACCGTGCGGGGACTTCGAACAACATCTTTTCCATAGGAGCTGCCGGCACCAATCAATCCATTTGGGTCGGCGAGGCCCAAGGCAAACCGTATTTCGGCTTCTGGGGCAATGATTTGATTGGAACGAAAGAGCTTCAGCCGGGTCTTTGGTACTACGTTACCTATGTTTTTACCGGATCACAGAAGCGGATCTATGTGAATGGCGTGCTGGACTCCTCACAAAATTCTTCCGCACCCACCATCAACAACGCCAATGCCCGAATTGGGAACAATGCTTACTGGTCCGGTAACTTCTTCCAGGGCCTTCTCGACGAAGTGCGGATCTACCCCCACGCCCTTTCGGACCAGGAAATCCAGTCGCTCTTCACCTCCTCCATCAATGTTGTGGTGGCTCCCAGAAACGTCACCCTTCACTTGAATGAAACCCAGGTCTTCACCGCCACCGTGTCCGGTGCAACCCAGGCGGATGTGACCTGGGAACTTCCTGATGCGGGCAGTGGGACGATCACCGTGGGTGGACTCTACACCGCGCCCTCCACCATTCAGGGATCCAGCCAAACCTTCCGTGTGGTGGCCCGCAGCGTGGCGGACCCCGTCCAGACCCATGTCGCCACCGTCAAGGTGAACCGCGGCCTCACGGCCTCCTATGCCTTCGCGGAGGGCAGTGGCACCACCACCGCCGATGCCTCGGGTTCGGGATACCACGGGACCCTGGTGAACGGCCCCCTGTGGGAGGATGGCAAGGTGGGCAAGGCCCTCCGGTTCAATGGCACCAGCCAATATGTGGATGTACCCGGGGTCAATGACTTCCAGGGGGCCTTCACCATCAGTGCCTGGGCCAAGTTCGACACCGTTAACCGCTACGGTACTTCGAACCCCATTTTTTCCCTTGGCGCGGCCAGCACCAATAATTCCATTTGGACCGGTGAACATCAGGGCAAGCCCTATATGGGGTTCTGGGGCAACGATTTAGCCGGAACCACCTCGCTTATGCCCGGCATTTGGTACCACCTGACCTTTGTTTTCACCGGTTCCCAGAAGCGAATCTACGTCAATGGCGTGCTGGATTCCTCGCAAGACTCCACGGGGCCCATCATTTCCCAGTCAAATGCGCGCATTGGGAACAACGCCTATTGGGATAGCGGTCATTTCCAGGGTCTCCTGGACGAAGTCCGAATCTACAACCGCGCCCTGACGGATGCGGAAATTGCAGCGCCCTATGCGAACACCGTCAATGTGGTGGTGGCTCCCAGGAACCTGATCCTCTTGCTGGACCAATCCCAGGCCTTCACGGCCACGGTGTCTGGTACAACCCAGACGGATGTGACCTGGGAACTGCCGGATGCGGGCAGTGGGACGATCACCGCGGGTGGACTCTACACCGCGCCCTCCAGCGTCCAGGGATCCAGCCAAAGCTTCCGTTTGGTGGCCCGCAGTGTGGCGGACCCCACCCAGCATGATTCCACCACCGTGAAAGTGAACCGTGGCCTCACGGCCTCCTATGCCTTTGAGGAGGGCAGTGGCACCACCACCGCCGATGCCTCGGGTTCGGGATACCACGGGACCCTGGTGAATGGCTCGCAGTGGGTGGATGGCAAGGTGGGCAAGGCACTCCAGTTCAATGGCTCCGGCCAATATGTGGATGTGCCCGGAGTCAATGACTTCCAAGGAGCCTTCACCATCAGCTCCTGGGTCAAATTCGACACCGTTAACCGATCCGGTACATCGAACCCCATTTTCTACCTTGGCTCGGCCGGCACAAATAATCACATTTGGACCGGTGAACATCAGGGCAAGCCGTATATGGGTTTCTATGGCAACGACTTTGCGGGAAACACCTCGCTTCTGCCCTACGTTTGGTACCACCTGACCTTTGTTTTTACCGGTTCCCAGAAGCGAATTTACGTCAATGGCGTGCTGGACTCCTCGCAAAACTCCACGGGGCCCACCATTTCCCAGTCAAATGCGCGCATTGGGAACGCGGGCAGCGCTTTTTGCCAGGGACTCCTGGACGAAGTTCGTATTTACAACCGCGCCCTGACGGATGCCGAGATCGCCGCGCCCTTTGCCGCTGTCGTCAACGTAATCGTCCAGCCGCGGAACTTGGTGCTGCCCACAGGGGCGAGCCATCCCTTTACCGCGACCCTGACAGGCACGGGCAATTCGGCCGTGACCTGGGAGTTGCCCGAGGCGGACAGCGGATCGATCACCGCGGCGGGCGTGTATACGGCCCCCACGGTCATCCCTTCCGAAGGGGTGGTATACCGGGTGCTGGCCCGCAGCGTGGCCGACCCCACCAGCACGAACGAGGCTCTGGTGGTGGTCCGATCGCCCATCACCCTGTCACCCAAGAATCCCACCGTGGCCATGGGGGCGACTCAGACCTTCACCTCCCTGGCCACGGTGAAGGGCAGCAGCGACACCTCGGTCACCTGGAGCACCACCGGGGGAACCATTAGCACGGCCGGGCTCTTCACGGCACCGAACGCCGCAGGAACCTACACCATCACCGCCCGGGCCAAGGCCGACCCGAACACCAGCATCACCACCACGGTGTACGTGCCCGTCAAGGTGACCATCGCCCCGAGCACGGTGCGCATGGCTGCCGGGACCCAGCAGGCCTTTGTGGCCACCGTGGTGGGTCATGCCAACACCGCCGTCACCTGGACGGCCACGGGGGGCACCATTGACGCCCAAGGGACCTTCACGGCGCCGGCCGAGGGGGGAGTGTATTCGGTGACGGCCACTTCCGTGGCGGATCCCCTGCAGCAAGCCACCGTTCCCGTGACCGTCACCCTGGACGGCCTGCCGGACATCTCCGGAACCTGGTCCACCTACACCGGCTCCGGGCGCATGGACATGGCCCTGTACCAACTCGGAACCCGGGTGGTGGGGTGGTGGTACGCCGGTGGATCCGGCTGGGCGAATACTTTCAGGGTGGAAGGCACCCTGAACGGCCAGAACATCCACCTGGATTTCTTCCTGCCCAGTACCCCTGCGACCATCAATGCCAGTGCGGATCTGACCTTCTCCGCGGACCTGCAATCCTACACCGGAACCCAGTCCTACTATGGGTCCTGGAGCGGCTACAAGAAGGCGGGGGTGAGTGTTCTTTTTGAGCCCCTCTACAACTACATCAAGGTGGGAAGCAGTCGCGCGCTCTTCTGCCTGGTGGGGGGCACCCTGGACAAGCGAGTGGTGTTCAGCACCGCCGATGGGCAGGTGAGCGCCACCGGGCAATACACCGCCCCGGATGTCCCGGGCTACTACAAGGTGAAGGCCACCTCCGTGGCGGACCCCGCCAAATCCACGGAGGTCAACGCCTATGCGACCTTGGATGGGCTTCCGGATGTGTCCGGAACTTGGGTCACCCACACATCCTATGATCACCCGGACATGTTGCTCTTCCAGGTGGGAACCCAGCTCTCGGGTTGGTGGTACGCCGGAGCCACGGGATGGCAGGGCACCTATCGGGTTACAGGGACCTTGGATGGACTCAAGACGAAGCTGTCCTTCTTCCGCGACAGTGGCGGAAATGGGACCATCAGCGCCACCACAGACATGGTGTTCGCCGAGGACCTCAAGAGCTACACCTGGACCCACAGTTTATATGGGGCGCAGAGTGGCACACGGAAGACCGGGATCTCCTTGGACCTGGATCCCGCCAGTCTCAACCTGGATCCCGGGGGGACGGCCCTCCTCAAGGTGATGCTGGCCGGACACCCGGACAAGCGGGTGGTTTGGAACCTGACGGGGGGGTCCATGTGGCCCATGGATGCCTACACCTATGCCTTTACGGCGCCCGTTCAGCCCGGGGCCTATGACCTGGTGGCCCTGGCCGGGGTGGACACCACCGCCACCGCCACCACCAAGGTCCTTGTGGCGGGTAATCAGGAACCCCAGCTCCAGATCGCCCCCAACCAGGTGAAGCTGGGCAAGGGCGGCACGGCCACCTTCACGGCCACGGTGTCGGGTCTCGCGAATCCCGCCCTGACCTGGACCTGCACCGGAGGGGCCATTGACGCCAACGGCGCCTACACCGCCCCCATGGCCTTTGGCACCTACACCGTGACCGCAACCTCCGTATCGAACCCCAGCCTTCAGGACAGTGCCACCGTGGTGGTCAGCGCCCTCGCCGGCACCGACCGCAGCTTCACCTACGACCTGAATGGCAACATGACCAGCGACGGCGAGCGGGACTTCGAGTGGGATGCGGAAAACCGCCTCCTGGCCGTGGTGATCAAGGCCACCGGCCACCGCAGCGAATTCGCCTACGACGGCCTCGGCCGTCGCGTGGTCATCAAGGAACTGGACAAGGACGCCCAGGGGAACCTGCAGACCACCAGTGATAAGAAATACCTCTGGGATGGCGCGGAGATCGCCGAAGAACGGACCGGCACGGAAGGTGGAGCGATCAATAAGCGGTTCTACAGTCAAGGGTTTGTGGACACGGATGGTACGGCCTTGTTCTACACGCGGGACCATCTGGGGTCGGTGAGAGAGCTGACGGATAATGCGCAGGTGGTTAGGGCGCGGTATGAGTACGACCCCTATGGGCGCATGACCAAGCTCAGCGGTGATAGGGATAGCTTCTTAACCTACACCGGGCATGTTTGGCATGCGCAGAGTGGGATGAATCTGACACTGTTTAGGGCGTATGACCCAGAATTGGGAAGATGGATTAGTCGAGATCCAATTGAAGAAGGTGGTGGGATTAATACATACGCCTATGCCAATGCGAATCCTATTTATTTCTTTGACCCACTAGGGTTATGTAATCAAAAGGCGTACGGTGAATGTTTGAAGTTAGCCAGAGATACGTGGCAGAGTTCCGTGAATATTGCGTGGGAAGCGTTTAAGGCGGCGATGCGGAATCTAAAAATCAACTATGATGCATGGACTGGGCTAAATGATGTGAGTACAGTGGGTGGTCTTGCTTCCGGTATTGGCGCGGGGTCAGCTTGGGGAAGTATTCCTGCCTTTGGTGGTCCAGGTTCAATATTTGGAGGAGGGGGTGCGTTCTATGGAGCAGGAGCAGGTGTGGGCGCAACCATGAGTGCACCTGCTGTGCTTGCTGCAGGGGTAGCCTTAGCAGGAGTCTTAATCGGCCATTCAATCAGCAATGTGTGGGAAGATTACAAACACAGAGTATTTAATCTTGAGATGATCCGCGATTTGAAAATTTCAGACGCCGACACACAATATGACAAAGATGTTAGAAAGTGTCAGAAGAAACATTGTTGTAAATAGCATTTTGTTTTTGCATCAGTTTGATTTTATAACTGTTTCTATTGGTTGGTCTTCGGTAAGACAATTCCCTGTTTTGGTAAAGGCTGGCACAACAATGAATAACTTCAAAGCTGTTTTTCTGTGGACACACGAAATATTAATGATCACTGCATTCAGTGTTTTGGCGATAGGAAATTTACCCCTACAATGCCTCCGGGTACGTCGAAATCTTTTTGTTTACGTCGTAATAGCATTGTGGGTCATTATTATCCTTATTGTGTCCTTGACAAAAACCATCAAATGGTCTGCCTGCCTGCCGTCATTTATTGGGTATATGGTGGTTAGAGTCGGGGTATTGTTTTCGGAGAACCATCAACTGTGTTCACGAGTGTTGATTTTGTTAGGATTCTTAACGATTTTTGCAAATTTTGGTTGGTCGTTGCAAAGGTTTTTACAAGCAATTTCCAAGATGGCGGTTAATAATGAGGGTATTAAATAAATAAAAATACATGCAAGTGAAATCACCGTCGCTTCGGGGATAGGAGTAGCTCGGATTGCGCATCCGGGCAGGATTGCGCAATTGTCGACCGGGGGCACCGAATCGGGGAAGGTGTAGGCGGTCGAGGGGGTCCCACCATAGGTGGGGCAGGTTAGTGCGATCGCATCATTGATGTCGCCGATGGCGACTTGCCTTGTGAAATAAGGCGATTTTGTGCATCAATTTGGCGTCAGGAGTGATGCCTAAGTGCCCATCGCATTCCGGCGTCTGAGCGGATTCAATTCCAGCCACCGCCCCCCCTTGTTCCCCAAACGGCCTGGGCTGGAAGGTGTAAGGAAGTGCCAGCGGTTGCGGCCTTCGGCCGCGCCAATGCTAAGAGCCCATCGCCTTCCGGTGTCTGAGTGTGTTCCAGGGTGAGGGGGCCATTCGCGGCGGTCGGAAATCTGCGCATTTTTGATAATAATATTATTATCAAAAATATTCCTCCGGGCTACGCCCTCCGGACTCCCGCAGATTTCCTAGACATAACATGCGCTATGTCTCCCGCCGCGAACGACTCATTCATCCGGCCACCGGAAAGCAATGGGCCCCAAGAAAGGCCAGGCCCCGCGCGCCCCATCTATCGCACCCTGCCGTGCAGGGTGCTCCCAATCGCCCTTCGGGCTCCGGGAGATGGGGCCCCTGCACGCCAAGCCTGGCCCACCGTGCCGCAAGCGGGCCAAACCGCCCTCCGGGCCAGGTACCGGGGCCTGCGGTGCCCGCAGTCCCCGGAAACCCAGTCCCAGCGGCCTCCAGCCTGAGCCTCGTTCACCACCACCCCCACCATCCCACCCGGCTCGCCCGCGCCAGGGTCGCGCCGGGAAAAGCGCCCGTCACGCCCCTGGCCACGAGAGCGCCCGTAGAGGCCTCCAGCAGGCCCCACCTTCTCGAGATCGCCCGCCCCACCGGATAGATGACCAAGGAGGTGCTGCATGAACGCAGCCCGTTTAACTCTTTCCAGGCTGGAAATCGGACCTTCGGATGGCGAAGCTATCGCCATCGACGATCCAGCAATACCTGTCCTCGATCCGCCATTTCCAGGACTTCTTGGGGCGAGATCTTGCCGAAGCGGTTCAGGAGGATGTCCGTCGGTGGGTTGACCACCTTCAGCTCCAGCCATTGGCGCCCAACGCCTGCGGTGGATCTCGTCTTTTTCTTGGGCAGACCGAAGGTCCTCTGTCCACCTCCGCAGAAAGGCCATGGCGGAATGTGAAGGGCTGTGTTGACCCCCAACAGGATCGGGTGAATGGTTGCGACCTTTCCCTTGATGGCAACGTATCCCCCTTTGGTCGGTTTCTCGGTTGGCTGGGGGATGAGCCCGGGGGGAAACCAAGCAGGACGGCCAGGCGATAGTCAGGCTTCATCGCCGCCCTGAGGCGCCGTACCTTGACGCTCTTTTTCGCCGGGTTGAACGAAGCCGCTCCGCGGCCGGGAACAACCATCCCTGCAGCGTGAAGGAAAAGGAATCCACAGCATTGGCATGAACCAAGCTCCTTGGTCATCGCGGTGTTAGC